>DASVNL010000490.1:0-8901 GCA_036383875.1 Thermoanaerobaculia bacterium | reverse complement strand
TTACTTCTCCGTACACTCGTGGATGTCGGCGATGAGCTTCGACATGTCGAACGGCTTCGCGTGGATCTTGAAGACCGGCATGTCGAACTTGCGCAGGACTTCGCTCTCCGGGACGGCCGACGCGATGATCGTGCACTTCAGCATCGACGGGTGATGTTCCTGGAGGTGCTGGAGGACGCCGTAGCCGTCGAGGCGCGGCATCATGAGGTCGAGGAGGATGAGCGCGTAGTCGTCCTTGTCGATGCGTTCGATCGCCTCGACACCATCGCGCGCGGTGTCGACCTTCAGGTTCTGGCGCTCGACCACCTTCGCGAGCATCGCGCGGATCGGGTCGTCGTCATCGACGACGAGCGCTCGCTTCCGTTCGGGAGAAGTCATCTGGCCGCGAAGATTAGCTCAATGCGGCCATGATCGCGACCGGAATCCCTACGGCCAGCGCGAGCACGACGAGCGGCACGATCACCGCGACCACCGCCGCGATGAACAATGCGCCGAGGACGACGACGATGCCGATCTTCAGCGCGGCGAATAGCACCACCACCGGGAAGAACAGGATCTTGAACGGCGCGAGCACGATCTTGAACGCGAACTTGATCGCCATGAACGCCAGAGCGAACGCGCCGAACGTCAATCCGCAAACGAGTAACGCTGCGACCACTCCGAACGCTTCGAACATGCCAGCCTCCCGCTCGCATGTACGAGCGGGAGGCGCGGGAGTTCTCAATCGTCACAACGTTACGGCATCGCGCCGACGTAGACGCTCTGCGGGCGGATGATGCGACCGACCGCGCGCTGCTCGAAACAGTGCGCAGTCCAGCCGGCGACCCGTCCGATGGCGAACGTCGGCGTGAACAGCGGCACCTCGAGTCCGAGTCCGTGCAGCAGGAGCGCGGTGTAGAACTCGACGTTCGTCTGCAGACGGCGTCCCGGCTTGTGCTCTTCGAGCAATCGCAACGCCGTCGCTTCGACCGCGCGCGCGAGCTCGTACAGATGCATGTCGCTGGCGCGCGTGAACATCCGCTCCGCCGCGGCCGCGAGCACGTCGGCGCGCGGATCGCGAACCTTGTACACGCGATGTCCGAAGCCCATCAAGCGTTCGCCACTTTCGATCTTGCGACGCAGCACGTCCTCCGCGCGCGACGCGTCGCCGATCTCGAAGACCATGTCCAGCGCCGGTCCGGGCGCACCGCCGTGCAGGGGTCCCTTGAGCGCGCCGATCGCGCCGGTGATCGCGGAGACGAAGTCCGATCCCGTCGACGCGATGACGCGCGCGGTGAACGTCGACGCGTTGAGGCCGTGATCGGAGACGGTGTTGAGATACGTCTCCAGACCGCGCACGAGCTCCGCGTGCGGCTCGACGCCATTGAGCATGTAGAGATAGTTCGCGGCGATGCCGAGGTCGTGGCGCGGGGCGAGCGGTTCGCGGCCGTGCAGAAACCGCCAGTGCGCTGCGACGATCGTCGGGAACGAGCTGACGAGCAGCGTCGCAGCGTCGGCGTCGTTTTTCGCGACGAGCGTGCCGGCGGCCATGCGCAGCGCGTCCATAGGCTCGATGCTCGCGCCGGCCGCGCTCTTCAAGAGATCGAGCGTGTGTTGCGGCAACGCGAGAGCGCGCACCGAGCCTTCGAATCCTGCGGTTTTCCAAAGTCGCGCGACGAGGTCCTCGTAATGCGTTCCGGCGAGATCCTCGACGCGGGTCCCGGCGATGACGAGCTCGCCACGCTCGCCGTCGACCATGCTCAGCCGCGTCTCCGCGGCGATGATTCCTTCCAGTCCGTTGTGTACTTGTTGCATAGACGTCATGGAAACAACCTAAATTTGCCTTGCTGAAGTGTCAACGTTGATTAAACTATCAACATGTCTCGGAAGACCGAATGGCTGGACGCCAAAGCCGCCACGAAGCTCCTCGGCGTCAGCCGCGCCACGCTGTACGCGTACGTGAGCCGCGGCTTCGTGCGCTCCGAGGCCGTGCCGGGGAGTTCGCGAGAACGGCGCTATGCGCGTGAGGACGTCGAACGCCTCCGCGTGCGTGCCGAGGAGCGGAGAAATCCGCAGAAAGCCGCGGAGCATGCATTGCGGTGGGGCGTGCCGATTCTCGAATCCGCGATCACGCTCATCGCGGACGGCAAGCTCTATTACCGCGGCCACGATGCGACCGAGCTCGCGCGCACGAAGTCGCTCGAAGAAGTCGCGTCGTTGATCTGGACCGCGACCGTCGATCCCGAGCTCTTCGACACGCCGCTGCACGTCGTCTCAGGCGGACGCAGTGCTTCGGATCTGCCGTTCGTCAGTCGCGCACAATCGATCCTGCCGCTCGTTGCGGCGAGCGATCCGCTGGCGTTCGACCTACGACCGCGCGCCGTCGCGCAGACCGGCTGGCGCATCCTCAACCTGTTGACCAGCGTCGCTGCAGAGTCGCAGGAACTGCAGGACACGATCGAAGAAACACTCGCGACCGCGTGGGACGCTCCGAAAGCGACGCCGCTGCTGCGCGCCGCGATGATTCTCTGCGCCGATCATGAGTTGAACGTCTCCGCGTTCACCGCGCGTTGCGTCGCATCCGCGGGCTCGACGCCGTACGCCGTCGTGATCGCGGGACTAGCCGCACTCGAAGGGACGAAGCACGGCGGCGCGACCGCGCGCGTCGAAGCGTTGTGGGATGAACTGCGCCGCGCGCGCGATCTGCGCAAGGCGCTGTCCGAACGTCTGCGCCGCGGCGAAACGATCGAAGGCTTCGGCCACCCGCTCTACGCGAACGGCGATCCGCGCGCGACGCTGCTACTCAGCATGCTGCCGAAGTCGAAAGAGCTGACGTTCGCACGCGCACTCGCCGACGCCGCGCAACACGTCACCGGCGACGAGCCCACCGTCGACTTCGCGCTCGTCGCACTGTCGCGCGTTCTCGGATTGCCGCGCGGCTCCGCACTCACGCTCTTCGCGATCGGCCGCACGATCGGCTGGATCGCGCACGCCATCGAGCAGTACGAACAGAACGCGATGATCCGCCCGCGCGCAAAGTACGTCGGCGAGAAACCGGGCTGACTGTGGGAGCGATGGCGAGACGCCATCGCGACAGCCGCCGGGACGGCGGCGGTCCCTTTACTCGATCAGTTTCTTGAACGTCGCGTCGTCGCGGAGCGCGTCCATGTCCTTGTCGCGCTGCGCCTGCGTCTTCAGCTTGGGGTTGCCCGCGATCGCTTTCGCGAGCGCGTCGAGCGCCTCGGCCTTGTGGCCATTCGCCAGCTCGATCACCGCGAGGTCGTAGAGCACTTCGGGGACATGCGCACCGAGTTTCGCGGCGCGTTGTTGCGCTTCGAGCGCCTTTGCGTATTGCTTGTTCGTGAACGCCGTCCAGCCTTCGTTCCACGCGTAGTTCATCTCCGCGTAGTCGAGCAGGCGTTTCAGCTCACCGAATGGATCGGTGTGATCGTCGACGCGGATGTCGATCGCGCGGTCGTTGCCGCCGTTGAAGCCGGCGCCTTCCTTCACCACGATCAGCGCCGCGGACTGACGTCCGCGCGAGTCGCCGCCGGCTGCGTCGCCCGCGGCGAGTGCGGCGTACATGCGTCGCGCGAGCGTGCCCTTCGTTTCGAGGAACGCTTTTTCCATCGCGATCACGACCTGCTCGCTCACGAGGATGTTGCCTTGCACCGCGTAGTTCGCGCCTGCGCGGCCGCCTGCCCACGGAATGCAGTCGGGTCCCGTGTACGTGAACGACGTCCCGTCGCGACTCACGATGCCGGTCTGTCGCGACGACGCATTCGCATCGCCGCGCAGCAGCATCTTCATCGTCTCTTCCGCCGTCGCGCCGCGCGCGAGTAGCTCGAGACCGCGCGGTCCGAACGACACGTTCGCATTCGCCTGCGTCGCGACTGCGCCCGCGTTCGAGCTCGCGAACGGCACGACGCTGCCGACGCTGAAGAATCGCGACGCGACCGCGACTCCGAGCTCGCCCGTCTGCGGATCGCGCGCGACGATCGAGAACGTCGCGTGGACGTGCGTCGTGACGAGAAGCGCGAGCGCGACGAGCAGTTTGCGCATCAGAGTTTGCCGAGCTTCGCGACGTTGTCGAAGTACTTCACGAACGCGACCATGCCGCCGCTGGCCTGTCGCCAGTCGTAGTTTTCGTTCGGCGCGTGATAGCCGTGTTCAGGCAGCGAGAGACCAAGGAACATGACCGGCGACTCGAGAACCTGTTCCATCGAGATCACTGCGCCGATCGAGCCGCCTTCGCGCACGAACACCGGCTCTTTGCCGAACGAGAACTTCATCGCGTCCTTCACCGCTTCGGCGAGCGGACCGGTCGTCGGCGCTTTGTACGGCCACATCTCGTTTTCGATCTCGACCTTCACGTCCGGATTGCGCTGCTTCACGAAGGCCTTCACGAGCTTCTGAATCTTGCGCGGATCCATCTTCGGCACGAGCCTGCACGAGATCTTCACCTCGGCGCGCGGCGCGATCACCGTCTTGATCCCGGGGCCCGTGTAGCCGCCGACGAGGCCGTGCACTTCGAACGTCGGCATCGCCCAGATGCGCTTCATCACGTCGATCGGGTCATCGCTGCGAATCGACTTGAAGAGGTGATCCTTCTTGAATCCTTTGATCGTGAAGCCGGAGTTCTTGAAGTCGCGCAGCTCTTCCTTCGAAGGCGGCTCGACGTCGTCGTAAAAGCCTTTGATCTTCACGCGGCCGCTGCGCGCGTCGTACATCTCGGAGACGAGTTGCATCAACTCGCCGAGGGGATTGCGTGCGGCGCCGCCGGTCACGCCGGAGTGTTGATCCGTCGTTCCGGTTTCGAGCGTGAGCGTGAATCCCTGCAGACCACGCAGGCCCGCGGGACACGCCGGCTGCGCGCGCGACACCCAGATCGTGTCCGACACGAGGATGTGATCCGTCGCGAAATCCTTCGCGTGCTTTTTCAGCGCGGACTCGAAGTTCGGCGAGCCGATTTCTTCTTCGAGCTCCCACAGCACATTGATGTTCAGCGGCACGTTCGCTTCGCGCGCGGCCTTGATGCCCCACATCGCGCTCAGCGCCGGACCTTTGTCGTCCGTGGTGCCGCGGCCGAAGTAGCGATCGCCTTCCTTCGTGAAGACGAACGGATCGGTGTTCCACGGCTCCGTCTCGCGCGACGCCGGCTGCACGTCCATGTGGTTGTAGATCGTGAGCGTAGGCGCTTTCGAGCTGACCTTGAAGCGGCCGTGCACGATCGGATGCCCGTCGGTCTCGTAGATCTTCGCGGTGCCGCCGTTGTCGCGAATGAACTGCGCGGCCGCGTCGGCGCAGCGGCGGACTTCGCCCTTGCGCTCCGGTTCCGCCGAAACGGAAGGAATCTCGACGAACTGTTTCAGTGCATCTTCGAACGAGCCGCGCTCGCTCGCGGCCCAGGCCATGAGCGATTTTCTATCGATCTTCATAGGCGCGAATCCTATATCACCAGCCGACGGGAACGCCGCCGAGACGCGGGTCGCTCGCCGCCGATCGCATGCCCGTCACGGGATCGATCGCGACGCCATGCGCGTCGCCGATCGTGCCGGGCACCGTGCGACTCATGCCCGGAATCGTGCGGAACTTGTGGCCCATTGCCTCGAGTGCCTTGCGCGTGTCGGCCTGCAGATCGAAGTCTTCCCAATAGATTTCGTCCGGCATCCATTGATGATGAAAGCGCGGCGCGCTGATGGCTTGCTGAATCGTCATCTTGAAATCGACGACGTTGAGAATCACCTGCAGCACAGTGTTGATGATCGTCGGGCCGCCGGGACTGCCGACGGCGAAGGCGGGCTTGCCGTCTTTCAGCGCGATCACCGGCGTCATCGACGAGAGCGGACGTTTCTTCGGCGCGATCGCGTTTGCCTCGCTCTGCATCAGGCCGTAGTCATTCGCGACGCCGACCTTCGACGTGAAGTCGTCCATCTCGTTGTTGAGCAGAATGCCGGTGCCTTTGACCGTGACGCCCGCGCCGTAGCTGTCGTTGAGCGTGTAGGTGTTCGAGACGACGTTGCCGTCGGGATCGACGATCGTGAAGTGCGTGGTCTCGGGAGATTCGTACGGGACGGGATTGCCGGCGCCGGCCTCGCTCGACGGCGACGCGCGCAGCGGATCGATGGTCTTGCGACGCTCGTCGGCGTACGCGCGCGTCATGAGTCCCGCGATCGGAACTTTCACGAAGTCGGTGTCGCCGAGGAATTGGGCGCGATCGGCGAACGCCCGGCGCATCACTTCGACGACGGTGTGCACGTACTGCGATGAATGCCAGCCCATCGACTCGAGGTCGTACGCATCGAGCATGTTGAGCATCTCGATGAGCGCGATGCCGCCGGACGACGGCGGAGGCATCGTGAAGATCTCGTAGCCGTGATACGTCGTGCGCAGCGGCTTGCGAATCGTCGGCTCGTACGTGCGCAAATCTTCGAGCGTCATGATGCCGCCGCCCGCTTTGACGTCGTCGGCGATCATCTTCGCGGTGGTGCCTTCGTAGAAATCGCGCGGATTGGCTTTGATGCGCGCGAGCACGGACGCGAGCTCGGGCTGCACGAATGTTTCGCCCATCTCGTAGAACTTGCCGTCGCGTTGATAGATGCGGCGGCTCTCGGCGAAGCGCTTCATCTTGTCCTGCGTGCTTTGCAGGCGCAGCGAGCGGGCGAGGTGATAGTTGACGACGAAGCCTTCGGCCGCGAGCTTGCGCGCGGGCTCGACGACGTCGGCCCATTTCAACTTGCCGTGGCGTTTGTGCGCGAGCGCGAGTCCGGCGACGGTGCCCGGAACGCCCGCGGCCTTGAAGCCTTCGGTCGAGAGGCCGGGGATGACTTTGCCGTTCGCGTCGAGGTACATGTCGCGCGTCGCGGCGAGGGGACCGCGCTCGCGATAGTCGATGGCTTCGACGGTGCCGTCGGCTTTGCGGATGAGCATGAATCCGCCGCCGCCGAGGTTGCCGGCGGAGGGCCAGGTGACGGCGAGGGCGAGGCCGACGGCGACTGCCGCGTCGACCGCGTTTCCACCTTTCCTCATGATCTCGGAACCTGCGCGCGACGCGATCTCGGACGTCGACGCGACGACGGCGTGAGGCGCACGCACGGGCTCCGGCGACGCCGCGATCGACGGGAGTGCGATGCAGACGGCGAGGAGTAAGCCAACCAGTTTTTTCATGCGCGCTGAAGTGTAACGAAACCCCGTTGCGTGAGCGCGCGCATGCGCGTAGATTGTGCTCGTCCAATGTCACCCAAACTCGCCATCGACGCGGTTCGTCGCAGCAACCGCTTTCGCGTCGTGCTGAACCTTCCGCTGCGCATCGGCCTCAAGACCGCGACGCTCGTCGACATCAGCGTCGCCGGGATTCTCGCGACGCACGCGGGCATGCTGCAGACCGGTGCAAACGTCGAGATTTCGTTCGTGTCGAACGACGAAAAGTTCCAGGCGACGGCGCAGGTCGCGTCGTGCACGGTCGTCGGACTCGGCGCCGGTGAAGGCGGCGCGACGCTCTACGCATCGCGCCTGTACTTCACGAAGATGACCGACGCCTCGCGCAAGATTCTCGAGTCGATGGTCGGCGATCCCGCCTGAGCGTCACTTCGGCGCGAGAGCCCGTGCTTTCTCCAGCAACGCGGAGACCAGGTTCGGATCGAAATCGCGCAGCTCGTCTTCCAGCGTGTGCAGCGATGCCGGTCCGTCAGGTCGATGCTCGCGAAGATCGGTGAGCGCACGCAGTGCGCCCGACACGGCCCACTCGGCGTCGGGCAGATTGTTTTCGTCGAGCGAACGTTGCGCCGCCTCGAGCTCTTTGATGACGATGGCCATCGCGCTGGCGACGGTCGGCGGTTCGCGCCGCATCGCGTACCCGATCTCGCGAAGCTGATTCCTGTCGAGCGATTTCAACAAACGCCGCGTGATCTGCGCGCGGCGAAACGACGACCACACCGCAACCATCGCCACCAGCACCGAGAGGAAGGCAAAGAGCGAATACGTCTCGTCCGACATCGATCATCAGAGTCTACGCGCAACGCCGCGACACCTCTTCGCGTATTCGTCTCCATGAAACTCATGCTGCGGACCTTCGCGCTCGCGCTGTTCGTTGCGTTCACGTCGCACGCTTTGCATGCGCAATCGCGCGTCTCCGATCAGCAACTCCGCGAGTTCGAACAGTTCGTCGTGAAGTGGATGGCCGCCGAGCATGTGCCCGGTCTGACGATCGGGTTCTTCAAGGGCGATCAGGTTTGGGTGAAGTCGTTCGGCTTCAGCGACGTCGAGAATCAGGCGCGCACCACGAACGAGTCGTCATATCGATTGGCGTCCGTGCAGAAGACGATGACCGCCGTCGCAGTGCTGCAACTCGCGGAGCGCAAGCAGCTGGATCTCGACGCAGAGATTCAAGCGTACGTCCCGTACTTCCCCCGCAAGCCGTACCCCATCACCGCCCGCCAACTCCTCAGCCACCTCGGCGGCATCCCACACTACGTGAATCGCGACGTCGAACAACACATCACGACGCACAAGACCACGCGCGAGTCGATCGCGATCTTCGAGAACTTCGATCTCGTCGCCGAGCCGGGCACGCGCTACTCGTACTCGAGTTACGGCTACAACCTTCTCGGCGCCGCGATCGAGGGCGCGTCGAAGCAGTCATACGCCGACTACATGCGCGACCACGTTTGGGGTCCGGCCGGCATGCCGAACACGCGACTCGACGATCCGCGCGCAATCATTCCGCATCGTGTGCGCGGCTATCGCCTCGTCGACGGCAAGCTCGAGAACTCCGAGTTCATTGACATCAGCAGCCGCTTCGCCGCCGGCGGCTCACGCGGCACCGTGCCCGACTTGCTCGCGTTCATGCGCGCGTTGAACGGCGGCAAGCTGTTGTCGGCGAAGTCGGTGCAGATGATGATCACGCCGGGCGTCACGAAAGAT
>DASVNL010000489.1:0-1922 GCA_036383875.1 Thermoanaerobaculia bacterium | reverse complement strand
CGCCGCGATTCGCAAGCAACATCGTCAACAGATCGCTGGACGCTTCGCGTGCCCGGGGAGGCTCGATCGGCGCGGTCAGTTTCACTTCATGCAGATTCGCGAGCGTCGCCTCGATCGCTTTCAGATTCTTCTCGACGACGTCTGCGCCCTTGTGCGCGTACGTCTTGCGCACTGCGTTGCAGATCGCATCGAGCGCCTGATCGAACGGCATCGCATCGGCGCACGCAAAGAAGCAGACCTGCATGATCGTGTTGATGCGATTGCCCATCCCGCATTCGCGCGCGACGCGTGAGGCATCGACGACGAACGCGCGCGCGTGCTTGGTGGCGAGTCCGGCGTGCAGCTCCTGCGGGATCTCGCTTCCGTTGAAGAGAAACGTCCCGCCGTCCGCGAGATGCTCGAGCACGTCGACCCGGCCGATGAGCGACGGGTGATGACAGGCGACGAACGCGGCTTGCTCGATGAGGTACGGCGCGCGGATCGGCCGCGGTCCGAAGCGCAGATGCGAAACCGTCATCGCACCCGACTTCTTCGAGTCGTACACGAAGTAGCCCTGCGCGTACCGTCCGGCGTCGCCGATGATCTTGCAACTGTTCTTGTTCGCGCCGACGGTTCCGTCCGAGCCGAGGCCGTAGAAGAGCGCGCGAATGACATCGTCGCGCTCGATCGAGAAGGCGGAGTCGTAGTCGATGCTGTTGTGCGTGACGTCGTCGCGAATGCCGACGGTGAAGTGATTGCGCGGGCGTTTGGCATTCAATTCATCGAAGACGCCCTTGACCATCGCCGGCGTGAATTCCTTCGACGAGAGGCCGAAGCGTCCGCCGACGACGACCGGCACGTCGCGCCGCGCTTCGCGCAACGCGCTGACGACGTCGAGATAGAGTGGCTCGCCGACGCCGCCCGGCTCCTTCGTGCGATCGAGCACGGCGATGGCGCGCACCGTCGGCGGCAGGCACGCCGCAAATCGAATCGCGTCGAACGGACGATAGAGCCGGACCTTCACGACTCCGACTTTCTCACCGAGGGCATCGACTGTTTCGGCGATTGTCTCGCACGCGGAGCCCATCGCGACGATCACACGTTCCGCATCCGCTGCGCCTGCGTATTCGTAAGGCGCGTACTTGCGTCCGATCTTCGCCCCGAATCGTTCCATCGCCTCGACGACGACCTCGGTGCAATCGCGATAGAACGGATTGGCGCGCTCCCGCGCCTGGAAGAACACGTCGGGATTTTGCGCGGTGCCGCGCAGCACCGGATGGTCCGGCGTGAGTGCGCGCGAGCGATGCTCGAACACGAGCTCCGGATCGATCATCGCGCGAAGTTGTGCGTCGTCAAGCAGCGTGACGTTCGCGATCTCGTGCGACGTGCGGAAGCCGTCGAAGAAGTGAAGGAAGGGCACGCGCGACTCGAGCGTCGCGGCTTGCGCGATCAGCGCGAAGTCGTGCGCTTCCTGCACGCTCGCCGAGCAGAGCATCGCCCATCCCGTCGCGCGTGCCGCCATGACGTCGCTGTGATCGCCGAAGATCGACAGCGCGTGCGTCGCGATCGTGCGCGCGGCGACATGGAAGACCGCCGGCGTCAGTTCGCCCGCGATCTTGTACATGTTCGGGATCATGAGCAGCAGTCCCTGCGACGCGGTGAAAGTCGTGGCGAGGGAGCCGGTCTGCAATGCGCCGTGCACAGCGCCCGCGGCGCCGGCCTCGCTCTGCATCTCGATGACGGAGGGCACCGTGCCCCAGAGATTCGGGCGTTTCGCCGCAGACCACGCGTCGGCCCACTCCCCCATCGACGACGCGGGAGTGATCGGATAGATCGCGATGACTTCGTTCAGTGCGTAGGCGACGCGTGCGGCGGCTTCATTTCCATCGAGCAGGGCTTGCATGCAGGGAACGTAAGTCCCGCGCAACCATCGCAGGATGACG
>DASVNL010000488.1:0-2036 GCA_036383875.1 Thermoanaerobaculia bacterium | reverse complement strand
GTGGTGCGTCGCGGCGATGAGGCGGATGTCAACGGTGCGATCGCGAACGTCGCCGAGCCGGCGAAAGCGTTTTTCTTCGAGGACCTTGAGCAGGCTGGCCTGCACTTGCGGATCCATGTCGCCGATCTCGTCGAGGAACACCGTGCCGCGATCCGCCACTTCGAGGAGGCCCTGCTTCACGCCGGTCGCGCCCGTGAACGCGCCTTTCTCATGTCCGAACAATTCGGTCTCGAGAAACTCGCGCGAGATCCCCGCGCAATTCAGATCGACGAACGACTCCTCGGCGCGCCGCCCGTTTCCGTGAATCCATCGCGCGAGGACGGTCTTGCCCGTGCCGGTCTCGCCTTGAATGAGCACGGGACTGTCGGTGCGCAACACCGCGTCCGCTTTCTCGCGCAGTTCGCGAATCGCTGGCGCGTCGCCGAGGAACGGATCGACGCGACCCTGGCGCTCGCCCTGTTTCGCACGCGCGAGACTTTGCTGGCGATTGCGCGCGTTTTCGACGAGGCGCTCGATCATCACGAACAACGTCTCGAGCTCGACGGGCTTCGTCAGGAATTGTTCCGCGCCGAGCTTCACCGCTTCGACGGCGTTGTCGATCGACGCGAACGCGGTCAACACGATCACCGGCGAGTCGTTGATCGAGCGGAAGAAGGGGATGAGGTCGAGCGCGTTGCCGTCGGGCAGGCGGAAGTCGAGCACGGTGACGTCAGGACCGAAAGAACGGAACAGCGTCTTCGCGGTCGCGCAGTCGTCCGCTTCTTCGACGTCGAAGCCACGCGATTTGAGAAAGCGGCGGATGCCGAAGCGCGGTCCGGCGTCGTCGTCGACGAGCAGCACTTTATTGCGGAGCATGTTGAGCCTTCATGTTCGCATCAAGTGGCAGTCGAATCTCCACGACCGCGCCGCCGCCCGTGCCGTTGCGCACGACGACGCTGCCGCCGTGGTCGTCGACGATCCGGCGAACGATGGCCAGGCCGAGACCTGTGCCGCCGCGACGTCGCGTAAAGAATGGAGTGAAGACCTGTGGCAGATCATCTTCGCGAAATCCCGCGCCCGCGTCGGTGATCGTGCTGACGAGCTGGCGCGCGTCGCGATCCTCGCGCACGTCGACGATGACGGCGGTTTCCGGCGGCGTGAACGCGATGGCGTTCTCGATGACGTTCTTGAAGACCTGCACGACGCGATCGCGATCGATGATCGCATCCGGAAGTTGCGGCTCGACGTGAATCTCGATCGCGACGTGCTTGCGTCGCGCGACCGGCTCGCATGCGCGCACTGAACGTTCGATGACGGAGGCGAACGGCTGCGGCTGCAGTTGCAAGTCCGCGGGACGGCCGTACTCGAGCAACTCGTTCATCAATCGATGCAGACGATCGGCATCGGTGCGCAGGCGATCGAGGTACTCGCGAAAGTCGCCGGTGTGTCCGAACTCTTCCTCGAATGCGTCGAGCGCCGCGGAGATGCCGAACAGCGGATTGCGCACTTCATGCGCGACGCCCGCGACGAGTTGTCCCATCGCCGACATCTGCTCGCTGATGCGCACCGATTCCTGCAACGCCACGATGCGCGTGATGTCGTAGAGCACGACGATCGACCACGGCGCGATCTGATCGGGCGACGCGATCGGCATGACGTTCACCGCCCACGTGCGACGATCGTCGGACACCGCTTCAGCCGTTTGCGCATCGGCGGACGCGCCGCGATTCGCGAGCAGTCGCGCGGTGGTCGCGAAGGGCTCGCCCACACCGGCTTCATCGAGCGTCGCGCCGAGGACTTCGTGATACTCGCGATGGCAGAGATCTTTTGCGGCGCGATTCATGCGCGCGACGCGATTGTCCGCGTCGACGAGCACGATCGGCGTCATCACGGTATCGAACGTATGCCGCCACTCCTCGGCCGCATGCGTGATCTGCTCCTGCATCCGCTGCTGCCGCTGCTCCGCCGCGCGTTCTTCGGTGATGTCGATGCCGAACAGAATCGTGCCGACGGCGCGGCCTGCGCGTCGCACGTCGTTCGCACGAAAACTCAGCAGT
>DASVNL010000487.1:0-2825 GCA_036383875.1 Thermoanaerobaculia bacterium | reverse complement strand
CGGCGAGAAAACATTCGACGCGTTCATCGGCAAGCATCCCGGCGTCGGATGGGGCGGCGGCACACCCGGCGCGAATGCAGTCGTCGAGCTCGAAGGACCGTACACAATCATCGTGCTCTCGAACTACGATCCTCCGTCAGCGGAGTACGTCGGGCGCAATGCCCGCGCGGCACTCGGCCTCATGAGCGAATGAATCTGATCCTGCTGTTCGACGATGACTTTGTCGAAGACACGCGAGTGCGCCTGACCGGCCGCCGTCTCGAGCACGTCACGCACGTGCATCGCGCGGCCGTGGGCGACGTACTCGTCGTCGGACGGCTGAATGGCTTGATCGGCAGCGGCGAAGTCACGCGCATCGACAGTGAGGCACTCGAGATGCGCGTGAAGCTCGACCGCGACCCGCCCGCGCCGCTGCCACTCACGCTCGTGCTCGCGCTGCCGCGTCCGAAAGTTTTGAATCGCGTGCTCGCAAGCGCGACGTCGCTCGGCGTAAAGCGCATCGTGCTCATCAACGCGTGGCGCGTCGAGAAGAGCTACTGGAAATCGCCGAAGCTCGCCGAGGAGAATTTGATGCTGCAGCGCGTCCTCGGATTGGAGCAGGCGAGGGACACGATGCTCCCGTCGATCGAACTGCAGCGACTCTTCCGCCCGTTCGTCGAAGATCAATTGCCCGCGATTGCGAACGACTCGCTCGCGCTCGTCGCGCATCCGACGGGGACGCGCGAGTGTCCGCGAGCCGTGCAAGGCGCGGTGACCCTCGCGATTGGACCCGAGGGCGGGTTCATCGCGCCGGAGATCGCGTCGCTCGAGCAGGTAGGATTTCGCGCGGTGACGCTGGGCGATCGCATCCTGCGCGTCGAGACGGCAGTGGCGGCGCTGATCGCGCGGTTGTTCTAGTTGTCAGTGCGCCGCTGCTTCTCGTGTTGCAGCGCCGCGAAGCCCACACGCGCCACGAGCCAGAAGAGGGGCACCGCCTGCCAGGCGAACGGGGCCACTTCCTGTGCCACGGTCGTCCGAGGGTAGACGTGATGAGGGCGCGGGTGGGGATGCAGCATCAATGCTATGTAGATCGCGAGACCCGTTCCCACTCCGACGTACGTCGCGGCCCGCTTCGAGGTGCCAAGAAAGAAGAGAACGATCATCACGAGAAACCAGATGACGATCCCCTCGACTGCTGCTAACGCCGCACCAATCGGAAAGAACCCAAGAGGAATGAAGCTTGACCCGCGGTAGGGTAACGAGTCGCCGAATTGCACCGTCAGGATGATGCTGCCGGCGATGCTGATCGCCAACGAGCCCAGCGTATAAATCCAGGTCATGGGTGCTCGTGTCTGATTGTACGGCGATTGTTCTGACGAAACGATCTGCTATCCTCTCGCGTCCGGTCCCGAGCCCCGAACTATGCAGCGCACACAGGTACTGTTCCTCGTCAAATTCTTCGCCATCCTCATCGCCGCGTATCTCCTCATCGCGTGGAGTCCGGTGAACGACAACGTGATCGTTCCGTTCACGCAGTTCATCGCCACGACGTCGGGCGCGATCCTCAAAGGAATCGGGCAGGCGGTCACGGTGAACGGCACCGTCATCGCGTCGAGCCGCTTCGGCGTGAACATCAACAACGGCTGCAACGGCGTCGAGGCGATGCTGATCCTGCTCGCGTCGATCGTCGCGTTCCCCGCGACGCTGAAAGCACGCGCAGCGGGCCTGTTCCTCGGCGCGCTCGCGGTGCAACTGCTGAACGCCATCCGCATCGTCACGCTGTATCTGCTCGGCGCGTATCAGCCGCGCCTCTTCGACATGTTCCACACCGCCGTCTGGCAGATCGTCATCATCCTCGCGGCGATCGGCTTCTTCCTCATCTGGAGCGCACGCGTTGCCCCGAATCGACTGGCGACTCGCACTTAAGGCTCTGGCCGGCTTCATCGCCGGCCTCGTCGCGTGGGTGTTTCTCTCCCCGGTGTACGACGGCGTGATCTCGGCCGGCGCCGCCGCGACGATGCGCGCGTTCGAGAATCCGGACGTGACGCGGTTGCGCGTCGCGGAGGACAACTTCGTCACCGTCGACCGCGCCGACTTCGACCCGCGCTCGAAACGCCCGGCCATCCCGGTGCGCGACCTGACGTTCAACTTCATCCTCATGACCGCGCTCTTCGCGGCGTCGAAGCGGACGTTCTCCGATCGCAACATCGGCGGGTTCATCGTCGCGACGGTGATCCTCGCCATCACGCACGTGTTCGGCGTGATCGCGGAGGTGATGTCGATCTACGTCGCGAAGCTCGGACCGTGGAGCCTCGCGCACTACAGCGACTTCGAGCGGCAGTTCTGGGGCGTGACGAATCACTTCTACCGCCTCGTGCTGATGTACGCGATCGCGTTCTCCCTCTGGTGGATTTTCCGCGGGAAGGGTGACGTCGCTCCTGTAAAAAAAGCAGAGAGCGCGAAGAAGAAACGCCGCTGACCTTGCACCGGCTCCGCGCCGCGAGGTAAAAAGACGCATCCAACGGAGGTTCGCGATGCGTCTGGTCACTCGGGGTGACCTCGATGGTCTCACCAGCGCCGTGATCATCACGATGAAGGAGCCGATCGGCGAGATCCTTCTCGTGCACCCTCAGGACATCACCGACCAGTCGGTGGAAATCCGAGGGGATGATGTGCTGGCGAATCTGCCCTACGATCCGCGATGCGGGAAGTGGTTCGATCACCATCTCCTCACGGACAGCAATCAGAAACCGCCCGCGCAGTTCGACGGCCGCCATCGCCTCGCCCCATCGGCCGCGCGCCTCGTCTACGAGTACTACCTCGAACGCGAGCCGCAGGACGAGGCG
>DASVNL010000486.1:0-3191 GCA_036383875.1 Thermoanaerobaculia bacterium | reverse complement strand
GGCACGACGAGCGTCGAGCCTGACTTCTACACCGAGGGCACGCTCAGTGCGCAGGACGGCACGCTCGAATTTCTCAACGACTTCGAACAGAGCGGCGGCGAGACCATCCTCGAAGGCGGCAGCATCTCCGGCGACTTCGAGATGACCGGCGGCGAGCTCACCGGCGACGGCACGTTCGACGGCAACGTCACGAACAACGGTGGCACCGTCGCACCGGGCACATCGACGACGACCGGCGTGATCGACATGCTCGACTACACGCAGACCAGCGGCACGATGTCGATCAAGATCGGCGGCAGCAGCGCGGGCCAGTTCGATCAAGTCAACGCGGACAGCGTCACGCTCGACGACACATTCACCGCGACGCTCATCAACGGCTACGAACCGCCGAACGGCACGACGTTCGACGTCTTCACCTTCGCGTCGCGCAGCGGCGCATTCGCAACGGAAAACCTCCCGACGTATCAAGTGCCGCACGGCTCGATGACGTCGAACTACCAGCCCACGGTATTCCGTTTAACCGCGCTCCTCACGCCGCCATCCGCCGACCTCACGATCGGCATGGGCGGACCGTCGTCGGTCAACGCGGGCGCACCGCTCGCGTATCTGATCAACGTTTCGAACAGCGGTCCCGACACGATCAGCTCCACGATCACCGTGACGAACACGCTGCCCGCCGGCGCGACGTCCGCGAGCGGCTCGGGCACGGGGTGGAGCTGCGGCGCGCCGGTTGGCGGCGTCATCACGTGCACGAACAACACGGTGCTCCCGAGCGGCCAGTCGCTCGCAGTGCTCACGATGTCGATGACCGCGCCCGTCACCGCGGGCAGCGTGTCGAACAGCGCCACCGCAACGTCGAGCGTCGCCGATCCGACGACGCCGAACACCGCGAGCGGCACGACGACCGTCGTCGGCAGCGCCGATCTCGCGATCACGAAGAGCGGACCCGGCGGCGTCACGTCGGGCCAGAACATCGTCTACACGATCACGGTCACGAACAACGGACCGTCGCAGGCGACCGGCGTGATCGTCAGCGATCCGACGCCCGCGAACGCGACGTTCGTTTTGAACAGCGGCGCGTGCGTCACCGCGTTCCCTTGCAACCTCGGCACGCTGAACTCCGGCCAGAGCGTGGTCATCACCTCGACGTTCTCCACGTCGCCGAGCTTCTCCGGCAACGTCACGAACACGGCCACCGTTTCGAGCACGACCAGCGATCCGAGCAACGCGAACGACAGCGCGTCCGCGATCACGAACGTCGGCGCGCAAGCCGATCTCGCGATCTCGAAGAGCGGCCCTGCATCCGCGAACGTCGGCGACCCGCTCGTCTACACGGTCTCGGTGACGAACAACGGACCGTCGCCCGCGACGAACGTCGTCGTCTCCGACATCACGCCCACCGGCATCGCGTTCCAGTCGAACAGCGGCGCGTGCGCGTCCGCGTACCCGTGCAACCTCGGCACGCTCAACTCCGGTCAGACCGCGATCATCACGTCGACGTACAGCATCCCGACGAACTACGCCGGCGCGAGCGTGATCAACACCGCAACCGCGACGTCGGACGTAAATGATCCGGACAGCAGCGACAACACCTCCGCCGCGACGACGACCATCACGCCCGAAGCCGACCTCGGCATCGACAAGAGCGGCCCGCCGTCGATCGCACCGGGACAACTCATCATCTACACGCTGAGCATCACGAACGCCGGACCGACGTCCGCAACGAGTGTCGTCGTCGCCGATCCGACGCCCGCGGGTTTGACGTGGATCTCGAACAGCGGCGACTGCGTCACAGCATTCCCCTGCAACCTCGGCACGCTCACCTCCGGCGCGACCGCGTCGATCACCGCGACGTTCAGCGTCCCCGCGAACTACGCGGGCACGTCGGTCTCCAACACCGCGACCATCAGCTCCGCGACGTTCGACGGCAACTCCGCGAACGACTCATCGACGGAAGTCACTCCCGTCGTCGCGCAGGCTGATCTCTCGATCGTGAAGAGCGGCCCCGCGTTCTTCGACGCCGCTCAGGACGTCGTCTACACGATCACCGTCACGAACCTCGGCCCGCTCACCGCGAACAACATCTTCGTCGCCGACGCCACACCGCCGGGACTCACGTTCGTCTCGAACTCCGGCGCGTGCGCAGGTGCGTTCCCGTGCGCGCTCGGCACTCTCGCCTCGGGACAGTCCGCCGTCATCACGTCGACGTTCCACGTTCCGATCGGCTACGCCGGCACGACCATCACGAACACCGCATCCGTCAGCGCGTCGACGCTCGACATCGCGATCGCGAACAACTCGTCGACCGTCACCACGCCGCGCGCAACCGGCGCGATCGCCGATCTCTCGATCATCAAGCAAGGTCCGGGCAGCGCGACGTCGGGATCGACCGCGACGTTCGAGCTGACGATCCGCAACAACGGCCCGATGCACGCGACGAGCATCACCGTCAGCGATCCCACGCCCGCGGGACTCACGTTCCTCTCGAGCAGCGGCGCGTGTCCGACGGGATTCCCGTGCACGATCACCGCGCTCGCTCCGGGACAAAGCGCCGTCACCGAAGCGACGTACTTCGTGCAAGCCGCGCCGGGCGCGTCGATCACCAACGTCGCGACTGTCGCGTCGGCCGCATCCGATCCGACGAGCAGCAACGACAGTTCCTCCGCGACGACCGAAATCGTCGCGGCGATTCTCTGTCCGACGACCGCGCCAGTGCCGCTCACACCCGCGAACAACGCGACCGTGACGTCGCCGGTCACGCTGACGTGGACCGTCGTCGACGCGGCGACGCACTACGTCGTCACGATCTCCGGCCCGCAGTCGTTCACAACGAACGTCTCGTCGACGGAAGTGAACCTCGTGCTCGCAGCGGGCACGTACACATGGACCGTTGGCGCGATCGGCGATGCCTGCACGCCCTTCACGTCTGCGCCGCGAACGTTCGTCGTGTGCGGCGACTCGCTCGAAGCGCCGGCCGTTGGCGCAGTCGCGGAGACGACGACCGGCCAGACGTACAGCGTGTCGTGGAACCAGATCGGCGCGGCGAAGCAGTACGAGTTGCAGCAGTCGAACGACGAAGGCTTCACCGCGCCGCAGTCGTTCACGCAAACCGAAACGACGCACGCGTTCACGAAGAACGTCGCGACGCCGACGCCGTTCTTCTATCGCGTCCGCGCGATGCAGGAGTGCGG
>DASVNL010000485.1:0-2710 GCA_036383875.1 Thermoanaerobaculia bacterium | reverse complement strand
CGATCCACGAACGCAGTCGCATGTTGGCCTCTTTTCCTATTCGTCGAGGATTTCGAGCATGTACTTGACCGCTTCGTCGCTGCCCATCACCGAGAGCTTCTCGATGATTTCGCGCTTGAGCTGGCGGTCCGTTTCTTTTTTTGAGAGGTCGATGAGTGCGCGCGCGTTGCCCTGCACGAACAGTCCCTCGATCACCGCTTCCTTGATCTCGCGATCTTTCTCGGATGCGTAAAGCTGCAGCAGGAGAGGCGCGCTGCCGCTCCCGGTGAGCCCGAGGTTGCGGATCGCGACGGCGCGCAACTCGGAGTCCTTCTCCGACTTCGCGAGCTCGCCGAGACGCTGCGCATCGCCGGCGATGAAGAGTCCCTGGAGAATCTTCTCTTTCGCATCGCGCGACGTTTCGGTCGCGTACATCGACGCGAGGTCGGCACGCGCGCCCATCACGCCGAGGAGCTGGATCGCGTCCATGCGCAGGTCTTCGTTCTTCTCACCCTTCGCCGCGGCGAGAACGCGCGACTGTTCGCCCGCGATCATGAACGCCTGCAACACCGACTTCTTCACGTTCACCGACGTCGCCGACGTGTAAACCTCGGAGAGCAGCTGCAGGTTGCGCGCGGTGCCGTTGATGCCGAGGTACTTCACCGCTTCTTCCTGCAACTGCGGATTGTTGTTGCCGCGGGCGATGTCGGCGATGAGTGTCTGAGCGCGCGCCGACGATGACTGCGTCAGCACGAAGAGCGCTCGCTCTTTCATCTTTCGCGTCGCCGTGTTGCTGCGCACGATCTTCTCGAGCAGCGGATACGCCTTCTCGGGATCGGTATGCATAAGCGTGTTGATGGCGATCATTTTCAGATCCTCATCACCGATCTCCTCGGGCTTCACCCGCTCTCCGCGCGCCTCGCGGATTTCGAGGTCGAGCGCTTCCGCGTCGTCGATCCAGCGGCTGTCCGGATACGCCTTGCGCAGCGTGCTGATGGCCTGCTTCGCTTCGCCGTTGCGGCCGAGGCGATTCAGTGCGTACGCGGTCCAGTACAGCGCGTCGTCCGCGCGGCTGCCCTTCATCTCGACGACCTTCGCGAAGTCGCGCACCGCGCGATCCCACTCCTCGCTGTCGATCGCGCTCACCGCGCGCTGATAGAGCTCGGCCTCTTTGCTGCCGACCTTTTCGTTCTTGTCGTTGGCGTCGGTGTATTCGGTGGCCGCCAGTACGGGCGTGGTCAGCGTCAGTGCGACGAGCAGCGCCGCGATTGCTTTTCTGATGTCCATGTCGTGCCTCATGTGGTCGGTTCTGCCGGACGCGGCGTCGTCTTCTTGGTGACGTCGGCGCGGACGACTCTCAGTTTGAAAACAAGTCCCTTCGTCTCCACGCGCTTCTGCATCGTGCGAAGCTCTTCCGCCGTCATGTCTTCCGGCGCGTGGGCGATTTGCATCAGCATCGGCTCGAGCTCGTCGAGGAGCGTGGCCACGTTCCCCTCTCCGCGATCGGCCGCGGTGCGGCGATACAACCGGTTGCTCGCGAGCAGCTCTTCGGCTTTCGCGCGTTCGGTGGTGATGTCGAAGTCGTCGTCGTCGGACGGTGTGATGTTCGTGAGCTCGACGAGCATCCGCTCGCTCTGGTCGAAGTGATCGCCGACGACGACGAGCAGGATGCGATCGCGCGGCGCGGACGCCGTCGGTGTCGCGGTTTGTGTCGCGTCGTGCGACGGGATGGATTTCGTCGAGACCGTCGTCGCGGTGCTGGTCGTTGGCGACGGGTCCGTCGTGTTCGTCGACGTCGCGATGTGCTGCGACGGTGTCGGATCGGTGCGGCGATTCCAGAGCAGTCCACCGGCGAACGCGATCGCGACGATCGCGGCGACGGCGGCCCATTTCAGCCATGCGTTGCGCTCGCGCTTCTTCTCGCCGCGCAGGCGCCAGTTGAGGCGATCCCAAACGCGCGACTCGTAGTCGTCGGCGGGTTCGGGCACGTCGAGCGGCGTGACGCGATCGAGCACGGCGGCGAGTTTTCCGAGCTCCGCGCGGCATTCGCCGCACGTGTCGAGATGTTCGCCGCGGCTGCCGAGTGCGGGCTCGCCGTAGTAGCTGAGGATGAGCTCTTCCTGAGTGAGGTGCTGGTTCATACGAGTGATCCTGTGAAGGGCTGCAACTGCTCCCGGAGCTTTTTGACCGCGCGGAAGACGGTGTTCTTGGTCGCGTTGAGGCGCGTTCCGAGAATCTGGCCGATCTCCTCGAGAGGCATTCCCTCGAAGTGGCGAAGGACGAAGGCGGTTCGCTCGTTGCCGCTCAACTCGCGCATGGCCGCGGCGATGGCGCGCTGCATCTCGCTGCCGAGGACCACGCGGTCGGGCGTCGCGTCGGAGGACACGAGTGCGGCCAGGTCTTCGTCTTCGGAGGCATGCGTCCCGCGGCGTTTGCGCGAGTCGATGAGGTCGAGCGAACAGTTGATGGCGATGCGATGGACCCAGGTGGTGAATGACGCCCGGGCGTCGAATCGAGAGAGTGAGCGGTAGGCGCGGAGGAAGGTCTCCTGTACGACGTCGTCCGCGTCCGCGCTGTTGCCGACGATGCGGTACGCCGCGCGGAAGAGGGAGCGCGAGTGGCGGTCGACGAGGTGCCGGAACAGATCGTCTTCGCCGCCGAGAATGCGCTCGACCAGCTCGGTGTCGTTCGTGTGTGGTGCCGTTTCCATCCGACCTCGTTAGACCGGGGA
>DASVNL010000484.1:0-7210 GCA_036383875.1 Thermoanaerobaculia bacterium | reverse complement strand
GGCGCCTCGACGCGCCTCGTTCGCGCCTGACCCGACATCGCAATGACACGAAAAAAAGCGCTCATCACCGGCATCACCGGACAGGACGGCTCCTACCTCGCCGAGTTGCTTCTCGAGAAGGGCTACGAGGTGCACGGCGTCGTGCGCCGCTCCTCGACGTTCAACACGCAGCGCATCGATCCGATTTACCAGGATCCGCACGAAGAAAATCGCCGCCTCTTTCTGCACTTCGGCGATCTCAGCGACGCCTCGTCGCTCAATCACGTGCTGCGCGTCGTGCATCCCGACGAGATCTACAACCTCGGCGCGCAGAGTCACGTGAAAGTCTCGTTCGACACGCCGGAGTACACCGCCGACGTCACCGGACTCGGCACCGCGCGTTTGCTCGAAGCGATTCGCGAGCTCGATCTCCGTCCGAAGATCTACCAGGCCTCGTCGTCCGAGATGTTCGGCATGGCCATGGAAGTCCCGCAGACCGAGCGCACGCAGTTCTATCCGCGCAGCCCGTACGGCGTCGCGAAGGTGTACGCGCACTGGATGACCGTCAACTATCGCGAGGCGTACGGACTCTTCGCGGTCAACGGCATCCTCTTCAATCACGAGTCGCCGCGTCGCGGCGAGACGTTCGTTTCGCGCAAGATCACGCGCGCCGTCGGACGCATTCGGGAAGGTCTGCAGGATCGTCTTTACCTCGGCAACCTCGACGCGAAACGCGACTGGGGTTTCGCGAAGGACTACGTCGAGGCGATGTGGATGATGCTGCAGCAGGACGAGCCGGAGGATTACGTCATCGCCACCGGCACGACGCACACCGTCCGCGAGTTCTGCACGCTCGCATTTCAGCGCGCGGGACTGCAGGTCGAATGGCAGGGCAACGGCCTGCTCGAGAAGTGCGTCGAGCACGGCACCAATCGCGTGCTCATCGAAATCGATCCGCGCTACCTGCGTCCGACCGAAGTCGATCTGCTCCTCGGCGATGCAACCAAAGCCCGCACGAAGCTCGGCTGGACGCCGCGCACTTCGTTCGAGCAACTCGTGGATCTCATGGTCGACTACGACCTCGAGCTCGCGCGCGACGAGGCGCACCTCAAGGCGCGGCGATGACCGATCGCGCCCGCGCGCGCGTTCTGCACTTCATCCCCTCGATGGGAGGCGGCGGTGCGGAAAAGCAGTTGGCGTTGCTCGCGGGTGCGTTGCCCGCACACGGATGGGATGTCGAAGTCGCGATCCTCGATCGCGGCATTCACCTCGAACGCCTCGAGCGCAGCGGCGCGCGATTGCACTGGGTGCGCAGCGCGAGCAACTACGATCCGATGATCCCGCTGCGGCTCGGCCGCGTGATTCGTCGCGTGAAACCCGACGTCGTGCAGACGTGGTTGCCGCAGATGGACGTCGCCGCGGGATTCGCGGCGCTCACGCATCGCGTGCCGTGGATCGTCAGCGAGCGCGTCACGCGTCCACTGCCGCCGTCGATCAAACGCACGCTGCGTGATGTGATCACCGCGCGCGCGACGGCCGTCGTCTCGAACTCGCAGGAAGGCTTGCGCACATGGCGCAAGCGTCATCCGTCGATGGGGCACTTCTACGTGCCGAACGCGCTGGCGTTGCCTGAGCTCGAATGTGCGGCAGCCGAGAACTTGTCGCGATTTCGTGTAACCCCGCAGACGCGCATCGTGCTGGCGGCGGGACGACTCGTGCTGCAGAAGAACATGGAAGCGCTGCGCGCCGCGATGGTGTTCGTCGCGCGTGAGATCGACGCCGTCGCGATCATCTGCGGCATCGGCGAACAGCACGAGGTGTTGATCGAGCGCATCGAACGCGACGAACAGATCGGGCGTGTCGTGCTGCCGGGATTCGTGCCCGAGATCGCGGGCTGGTTGAAAGCCGCGGACGTGATGGTGTCGCTGAGTCACTTCGAAGGGCGGCCGAATGCCGTCATCGAGGCGATGGCGTGCGGCACGCCGCTCGTCGTGTCGAACATCCCGGAGCATCGCGAGATCGTCGATGCGACATCCGCGCTGCTCGTCGATCATCATGATGCGCACGACATCGCGCATGCGATTCTCACGGTGCTGCGCGATCCGGAAGGTGCGCGCAAACGCGCAACAGTCGCGCGTGAGGCGGTCGCAGCGTGGACGCCCGACGCGGTCGCGGCGGAATACGCGCGGATCTATCGAGCGCTATCGAAGCGGAACTGATATGTGCGGAATCGTCGGATACGCCGGACGCGACGGAATCGATGCAGCGGTGCTCGAACGAATGAGCACGGCGATCGAGCATCGCGGTCCGGATGACGCGGGCGCGTGGATGAGCGCCGATCGCCGCGTCGGCTTCTCGTTCCGCCGGCTCGCGATCATCGACCTCACGCCCGCCGGACATCAGCCGATGACCGAGGCGACGGGCACGGTGCACATCGCGTTCAACGGCGAGATCTACAACTACCTCGACCTGCGCGAAGAGCTCGCGCGCGACGGCTTCGTGTTTCGGACGCAGAGCGACACCGAAGTCATTCTCAATGCGTATCGGAAGTGGGGCGAGAGCTTCGTCGAGAAGTTGAACGGCATGTTCGCGATCGCGCTGTTCGATGAACCGCGCGGCGAACTGTTCCTCGCGCGCGATCGCGCGGGCGAGAAGCCGCTCTTCGTATGGCGCATGCCGAATCGCGTCGTGTTCGCGAGCGAGCTCAAGGCGATGTTCGCGTTCCCGGAGTTCCCGCGACGCCTCGATGCCGACGCGCTCGAACACTACTTCGCGTACGGCTACGTGCCGCGCAACCTCTGCATCCTCGACGGCGTCGAGAAGATCGCGCCGGTCCATATCGCGAAGTTGAACGTCGCGACCGGCGAGTGGTCGGTGCGCACGTGGTGGGATCTGCCGCCGGCCGCTAGCGATGCGGGCGATGAAGTGGAGCTCGAGCGCGAGCTCGAGTCACTGCTCGAAGACTCCGTGCGACGCCAACTCGTCGCGGACGTGCCTGTCGCGGTGCTGCTGAGCGGCGGCGTCGACTCCAGTGTGATCACGGCGATGGCCGTGCGCGCGCGCAAGAAGGTCAAGACCTTTACCGTCACGTTTCCGAACAACGCCTTCGACGAATCCGTCTACGCGCGGCTCGTCGCGAATCACCTCGGCACCGAACACGTCGAAGTCGACGCCGGCGCGATGCCGGTCACGCTGCTCGAGAAACTCGCGCGGCAGTACGACGAGCCGATCGGCGATTCGTCGATGGTCCCGACGTATGTCGTCTCGTCGCTGATCCGCGAGCACGCGACGGTTGCGATCGGCGGCGACGGCGGCGACGAGTTGTTCGGCGGCTATCCGCACTACAACTACGTGCAGCGCTTGCAACGCGTGCGACGCGCGGTGCCGAAGCCGGTGCGTCGTGTCGTCAGCGCGGTCGCGCGTCGCAGGCCGTTGGGCTCGCGCGGACGTTCGTATCTCGTCGGACTCGCGCGCGACGGCAAGCAGGCCATCGCCGACGTCACCGTCTACTTCGATCACGACATGCGCCGGGCGCTGCTGAAGACGCACGCGCGCGATTCGCATGCACCCGAGGAGTTGCGGATTGCGCTTGGTGCGGATGGTCGGACCGTGTTGCAGGTCGCGCAGCGTTCGGACTTTCGCGGACATCTCACCGATGACATCCTCACGAAAGTCGATCGCGCGAGCATGCTTGCATCGCTCGAAACGCGCGCGCCGTTTCTCGATCATCGCGTCGTCGAGTTCGCGTTCGGACGCGTGCCCGACTCGTTGAAGGCGAATGCGGACGGCGGCCGCAAGATCCTGTTGCGACGACTCGCGGCGCGCGTGTTGCCGTAGGAGCTCGACCTCACGCGCAAGCAGGGCTTCTCGATTCCGCTCGCGGATTGGCTGCGTGGAACGTGGGGCTCGTACTTCCGCGATGTGCTCACCGAGGCCGATCCGTCGATTTTCGATCGCGCGTTTGTGGAGACCTTGTTGCGCGGTCAGGAGCGGCGGCTCAACAACGGACACCGCCTGTATGCTCTGTTGATGTTCGAGCTCTGGCGCCGCGCGTACGGCATCACGTTGTGATGAGAATCGGCATCAGCGCCGTCTACTACGCGAGCGGCGGCAGTCTCACGAACCTCGCGCAACTCCTGCGCGAGTGGCGCGCGTCCGGCGCGCTCGACACGCATCGCATCGTGCTCTTCGCGAGTCCCTCGGCCGTCGATGCACTGCGCGCGAAACTCAGCGCGGAGATTCTCGAGCGCATCGACGTCGACGTGATCGGATCGCGCGGACGCGGACTCTTCGCGCGACTGTGGGCAGAACAAGTCCTTCTGCCGCGACGATTGCGCGCGAAGAACGTCGACGTGGTGTTCTGCCCCGCGAACGTGATTCCGTACTTTGCGTCGACGCCGACTGTCGTGACGTTTCAAAACGCGGCGCCGTTCTGCGAGAGCGTCACGTGGAAATCGCTGCGCCACTTCGGCTGGTGGTTCCGCTTCAAGCTCCTCGGCCTGCTCATCCGCGCAAGCGCAAAACGCGCGACGCGCGTGATCTTCATCTCCGAATGGTTCCGCGAGCGGATGCGCATCGACGGCGATGTGATCTATCGCGGCAAGCCAAGTGGAGCGGCGGGCTCTCAGCCCGCCGATTTCGCTGGGCGGGCTAAGAGCCGGCCCCTCCACTTGCTCTACGTCTCGCATCTCAACCCGTACAAGAATGTCCTCGAAGTCATCGACGCATTCGCGCAAGTCGATGCGCGCGAGTGGCGATTCGTCATCGCGGGACGTACGAACTTCCCGTGGTATCGCGACGCGATCGTCGAGCGCATTGCGCGGTACGGACTGCAGGATCGGATCACGCTCGCGGGTGAGATCGATGGGCGCGAAGTCGAGACGTTGCTGGCGGGTGCGAGTGCGTTCGTCTTCGCGTCGACGTGTGAGAACTGTCCGACCGCGCTCATCGAGGCGCTGTCGTACGGATTGCCGGTCGCGTGCTCGAATGTGGGCGTGATGCCGGAAGTCGCGGGCGACGCCGTCGAGTACTTCGATCCCAACGACGTCGCGAGCATTCGCGCCGCACTGCAACGCGTCCTCGGCGACGCGGCACTGCGCGACTCGTTGTCGCAGAAAGCGATCGCACGCGCGGCGGAGTTCGCGCCCGAGAGCGAAGTCGCGCGCCGCACGCTCGACGTGTTGGAGCGCGCGGCGGGGAGTCGCGCGTGAAGGTCGCGATCGTCTCGTGCGTCTATCCGCCGGAGCCTGCGGTGTCGGCGCGTACGAGCTTCGAGATCGCCGAAGCGTTGCGCGATCGCGGCGATGACGTGACGGTCATCTGTCCCTTTCCGAATCGTCCGGGCGGCCGCGTGTTCGATGGCTTTCGTCGCGCGTGGCGCAGCGTGCGCGATGAGCGTGGCGTGCGCGTAGAACGACGCTGGTCGACGCTCTCGCGTTCGTCGACGCTGATCAGTCGCTTCGTCGAGAACGTCACATTCGGCATCACCTCTGCGATCGCGTTGCGGCGCGCGAAGCCGGATATCGCGTACCTCAACTCGTGGCCGCTCTTCGCGACTGCGCTCGCGGTGCTGGCGCTCGGCAAGACGCCGTTCGTCGTCAGCGTGCAGGATGTCTATCCCGAGTCACTCTTCGTGCAGCGTCGCAGCGGCGCGCGCGTCATTGGCGCGTTGTTGCGTCGCATCGATCGCTGGATCGCGAAGCGCGCACGCGCGGTGATCGTGTTGTCGCGCGGCTTCGCGGAAATCTACGAGCGCGATCGCGGTGTCGCGCACGTGCATGTGATTCCGAACTGGATCACGGATGACATCGCGCCTGATCCCGAAGCCGGACGCGCGTATCGCCGCGAGCGCGGGATTCCTGACGATGCGTTTCTCGTCGTGTACGGCGGCAACGTGGGCGTCGCGGCGAATGTCGAGCAGCTCATTGAGGCGACGCGCACGCTCGACGTGCATCTGCTCATCGCGGGCAGCGGTCCGCGCGTCGCAGCGTGCCGCGCGATCAGTCATGAGCGCGTGCACTTCGAAGATCCGTGGCCGATGTCGATGACGGCCGCGGTGTTGTCGGCCGCGGACTTGCTCGCTCTGCCGACGCTCGGCGAGCAGAGCTTCGTGTCGGTGCCGTCGAAGTTGCTCACATACTTGCTGATGGACAAGCCGATCCTCGCGATCGCGCCGCAGGACTCGGAGATCGCGCGTGTGATCGCTGACGCGAACGCAGGTCGCACGGTGCAGGACAACATCGCCGATGCGATCCGCACGACGCGCGGAGGCGGGGGACGCAAATACGTGCTGCGCGAGTTTTCGCGCGACGCATGTCTGCCGCGGATTCTGGAGTTGCTGCGATGATCGTCGTCCTCACGAACGGCAATCGCTTCGCGCGAATCATCCTCGAGCAACTCGTCGCGGAGCGCGCGAGTGAGATCGCGAAGATCGTGCTGATCACGGGCGACTACAAAGGTCGCACCGGACTTGCCGCGCTGCGCTGGCTCGCGCGCGTCACGACGTGGCCTTACCTCGTCTACAAGATCGCGTCGGTTTTAGCGGGACGCAGCACCGGCGTCGCCGAGCTCGCGAAGCAATACGGCATCGCGATCGAAGAGTACGTCGCAGTGAAGGACGTGCCGGACGTCGACGCGTTCGTCGTCTCGGTGAGCTGTCCGCAGATCATTCCGCCGCGATTGCTCACGCGCGGCGGCATCAACATTCACTCGTCGCTGTTGCCGCGGTACGGCGGACTCGCGCCGTACTACTGGGTGCTCGCGGACGGCGAGACGCGCACCGGCATCACCGTGCACTTCATGACGCAACGTCTCGACGAAGGCAACATCCTTGGCGCCGCCGCAGTCGGCATCGAGCCGCGCGACACGTCATTCGCGCTCTTCACGCGACTCGCGCGCGCGGGTGCGCCGCTGCTCGCCGATGCCGTGACACGCGCGCTCAACGGCGATCGCGGCACGCCGATGCAGGGCGAGCGCACCTATCGCTCGCATCCCGACCGCGCGTCGTATCGGCGTCTGCGTCGCAACGGACACCGGCTCGTGCGTCTGCGCGAGTTGTGGCGCGCGGCGTGTGAGACACTTCCGCCGCGTCGATGACCCGCACGACTTTTCTTCCCTTCGCACTGCCCGACTACGGCGAAGCCGAGCAAGCCGCCGTGCGCGACGTCCTCGCTAGTGGCTGGATCACCACCGGCCCGAAGACGAAAGAGTTCGAGGCCGCGTTCGCGCGCGC
>DASVNL010000483.1:0-1700 GCA_036383875.1 Thermoanaerobaculia bacterium | reverse complement strand
ATCCCGGCGATGACGCGCTGATGAAGAGCGCGCTGTTTCGCATGCTGATGCCCGAGCTGCCGTCGGTCGAAAAGGAACTGACGGAGATTCTCGGCTCGTGAGCGAATCGCGCACGTTCGCCGGCCGCTTCAAAGTCAACGGCGTGTTCTGGCGGCAGTTGCTCCGCTGGGCCGTGCTCAACGTGCCGATGTGGCTCGAGCCGGTGATCATGGCCTGGTGGACCGGCTTCTTTCTGCTGTGGGGTCCGGGCCGCCGCGGCGTGATGTGCAACCTCCGCGCGATCATCCCCGGCTCATCGCGGTTCGTGAACTTCTTCCGGACCTATCGCGTCTTCTGGAACTTCGCCTGGACGATCGCGGATCACATGCGCTTCCAGGAGCTGCGCGTCGCACCGGACTGGGAATTCAAAGGCGTCGAGAATTTCAAGGCGCTGGAATCGAATCAGGGCGGCGCGATCATCCTGACCGCACATATGGGCAACTATGATTTGGGAGCCCATCTATTCGCGACGATTTCCGAACGCAAGATCGTGATGGTGCGCGCACCGGAGACGGACGCACGCACGCGCGAGTGGGTCGAGCAGCATCACGACCGCACGTCGACCGACGGTCTCAAGATCGACTTCAACACCGGTGCGGGCGAGCTCGCGATCGAGTTGCTGCACTCGCTGCAACGCGGCGACATCATCGCGATCCAGGGCGATCGCGTGACGCCAGGCATCACCGCGCTGCCGGCGAAGCTGTTCGGCTACGGCATGGAAGTCCCGGCCGGACCGTTTGCACTGGCGATGGCCGCCGGCGTTCCGATCTATCCGCTGTTCATTTTCCGGCGCGGACATCGCCGCTATCGCCTGATGGTCGGCAAGCCGTTCGACGTGATCCGTACGCGCAATCGCGCGGAGGCGTTCGATCGCGCGGTCACGCGCTGGACGGAAGAGTTGGAGATCGCGGTGAGCACCGCGTGGTTCCAGTGGTTCACGTTTCAACCGTACTCGAAGGAGCTCGGATGAAACTGCTGCAGGGACGCGCCGAAATGCGCGCGATGCCGTCGCGTCATCACTTCGCGCTCTTCCGCCTCTTCGCGTACTTGCGACTGCGCAGCATCCGCATCACCGGCGAGCCCGATCGCGTGCTGTCGATCAATCGCGATCAAAGCGCGCCGGAATTGTTCGGGATCGGATTCTGGATCGTGCTCACGGTCGCGTGCTACGTGACGTCGTGGATGCGCGGACTGGCGCTGCCATGGGCGCTGCTCATCGCGTTGCCGCTTTCGTTCGGCGCGACGCAGGTCGTCACCCTGTTCACCGGACTCTTCGTGAACGCAATGCGCGTCGTTCTGCGCGCGCCCGGACAAAACAACATTCGCATCAACTCATTCGTCGTGATGCTGCTGCTCGTCGCGGCGGCCGCGAACTTCGCGACGCATCGCACGTGGGTGCGCTTCGCGGCGTGGCAGTTCCTCGCTGCGTTCGCGCTCAACGCCGTCGCCGCAGTGATCGTCTACTTCCTCGGCGGCGAGATCGCACGCCTCGAGAGCTCACTGGGAGGTGAGACATCCGCGTCTTCATCCTTGCCTTCGCGCTGATCGCGCCCATCGCGCTGGTGTTGCTCTGGCCGCACGCGCCGCTCCTCGGCATCGGCGTCCTCGCGCTGTCGCACGCGCTCGTGCTCTATCCGACGCTGCGACCGAACGTGCAATGG
>DASVNL010000482.1:0-2516 GCA_036383875.1 Thermoanaerobaculia bacterium | reverse complement strand
GCACGTCGCGCCGCTGTCCGGACGGCTCGCGGGCGTGGTCGTCGAGTTCCGCGACATCACGGACGAAGTACGCGCGCAGGAAGTGTTGAAGGAAGCGGATCGTCGCAAGGACGAGTTCATCGCCACGCTGTCGCACGAGCTCCGCACGCCGCTCACCGCAATCCTCGGCTGGGCGCGCATTCTCCGCATGGCCGGCAACGACTCCGAGACGATGTCGCTGGGCATCGAGACGATCAATCGCAGCGCCGAGGTGCAGGCGCAGTTGATCGACGACGTGCTGGATATCTCGCGCGTGACGACCGGGAAGTTGCAGATCGCGACGGACGTCGTCGACGTCGCGACGGTCGCTTCATCCGCGCTCGACACTGTGCGACTCGCGGCGGAAGCGAAGCAGGTTCGCGTCAAACATCAGCTCGAGGCGAAAGACGCCCTCGTCCTCGGCGATCCGAATCGTCTGCAGCAGGTCATCTGGAATCTGCTCTCGAACGCGATCAAGTTCACGCCGTCCGGCGGCGTCGTGGAGCTGACGGTGCGCCGCAACCGGAAAAACGTCGAGATCACAGTGCGGGACAACGGGATGGGCATCCGCACGGACTTCCTCCCGCACATCTTCGAGGCCTTCCGTCAAGCCGACAGCGCCACGACGCGCGTGCACGGCGGCCTCGGGCTCGGTCTCTCGATCGTGCGCTATCTCGTCGAGCTGCACGGCGGTCACATCACCGCGGAGAGCGCGGGCGAAGGTCGCGGCGCGACGTTCGTCGTCGAGCTGCCGCACTTGCGTGCGAATGCGGCGTCCGCGGAGCACGTCGCGACGCCAGCGGCGAAGGTCGGTCTCGATGATTTGTCGCTGCTCGTGATCGACGATCAGGGCGACGTGCGCGATTTTCTCTGCACGGCGCTGCGTCGCGGCGGCGCGCGCGTGTATGAGGCGGAGTCGGTGCAGTCCGCGATCGCGGCGATGCAGAACGGCGAGCGCTTCGATCTCGTGCTCTGCGACCTCGCGATGCCGCACGAAGACGGCTTCGAGTTCATGCGCTGGATGCGCGAAGATCCGGCGGCGGCGAAGGTGCCGGTCTACGCGATCACGGCGTTCGGCCGCGAACATCACGACGAAGAGCGCGTGTACGAGGCCGGATTCGCAGGCTTCATCCGCAAGCCGGTCGAGCCCGACGCCCTGCTGCGCATCGTCGCCGAAGCGGTCAGTGGTCGTAGCTGATCACGCGCGTGATCTTCCAGCCGTCCTTCTGTTTCTTCCACACGTGCACGAACTTGAACACGCCGCAGTCGAGCTTTCCGTTCTCCGTGTGACAGAACTTGTGCGCGCCGATCTCGATCGCGCCGTAGTCGTGGATCGGGTAGACCTCGAGTGATCCCGGCACCAGCTCGCGACGCAGATCAGTGCCCTGCTTGAACATACTGCGTGTCCCACTGAGAACCTGATCGAAGTTCTGCAGCCCGCCCTTGTCGTGAAAGAACTCGAGGTCCTTGTCGAAGTACGACACGACCTTGTCGGCATCGTGCGCATTGAACGCCGCGAACAACTCACTATCGGCCTTCGCAATCTCCTGAAACAGCGCATCCTGCGCGACCACCGGCATCGCGAAGCACAAGAGGAGCAAACCGCGCACGAGTTGTTTCATGCGTGTTTGTACGGCGAGGGTGATCCGAGGTTTAGCGCGAAGGCGAGACGCTGAAGACGGATCAGCAAGCGGTGCTCGGGGCGATGCGCATGCCGTGCAGCGTTCAAGAACTCAGCCGCTGCCGGTGTCGCTGTGCGGCGCGTGGACGGGCTTCGACTCCGGCGAGCCCCACTGTCGCAGCCAGATCGAGAGCACGACGATCGACAGCACCGCGAGGAACTCGCTCTGCCAGTTCTGGAACGACTCGAACCAGAACTCGGGCGTGGTCATGTAGCCGGCGGTGGTGACGGTCTCCGTCGAGCCGTGCTCGCGTTCTTCGTCGTTGTGTTTGCCCGCGCCGCTCGCGGCGTGTCCGATGAACGAGATGAGGAAGAGGATCAGGAAGGCGAGGCTCAGAGAATTCTTGTAGAGCATCAATCGCCAGCCACCGCGACGCACGGGGCCCGGCGCATCGGGATCGTTGCGATGCGTGTCCGGATCCTCGGCGACTTCGTCGGTGCCATCGAACTTCTTCGATTCGGACGAGCCGCGCTGATAGAGAAACACCGTCAGGATCACGTACGCGCCCATCTGCAGGAACTCGCTCTCCCAGTTCTCGAAGACCGACTCGCCGAACTCGCTCGTGCGCAGGTATGCGGAGTAACTGACTTCCGGTTTTCCGTGCTGCTGCTGTTCGCCGTTGTAGACCTTCCAGCCGGAAACGCTGTGGCCGGCCAGACAGAGGAGGAAGAGAATGAACATCACGATCGAGAGGTTGTTGTTCTTCCACATGCGCACCGGCCAGTGTCAGCAATGACTGAGCCACGGCCGTGTTACCTTAATTCGTCCTTTGTCTCAGCCGGAGAAATCGTTCGAGCAGTTCATCGCGGAAAGCTT
>DASVNL010000481.1:0-2610 GCA_036383875.1 Thermoanaerobaculia bacterium | reverse complement strand
GCGACGTTGCCTTTGCGCGCCTGCGCGGTGATCCAGCCGAACGGCATGCCGCTGATCGACACGATGCCGTTCGCGGGCGTGTACATCGTCCGGCCGTTGATCTGCACCTGCGCGTCGGACACCGCGGCGCCGCCTGCGTCGACAACGAGCACTTCGACCGTGCCGCTGCTCGGCAGCACGACGATCTGTTCTTTCGCGTATTCGTTCGCGGCGAAGCTGCCGCCGGTGCGCACGGTGCGCGACTCGCCGCCGAGCTCCACGACTGTGAGCGCGTAGTCGCGACGGCGCAGCATTTTCGGGAAGACCACCGGATTGCCCTGCGCGCCGCGCAGATACGAGTACTCGCCGATGCTTTCGCGACACTGGCACGCTGTGACTTCGGTGAGCGGTGCGAGCTCGCCGGGACCGCCGTTGTCGTTCGGGAGATAGACCTTCACGGTCAGTGTGCCGGTGCGTTCGAGCTCGAGATGGATGTTGCGCTGCTCGGGCACGAGCTTGCTGATGAACAGATTGCTCGGACCGAATGCGTAGCGATCGCTCGTCGACTGGTAGCCGAACAATCCGAACGCGCCCTCGGGCACGCCGTCGAATTCGAACGCGCCGTTCTCGTCGGTCGAGTCACGCGTCGATAGCGATCCTGTGAGCGTGACCGGCAATCCCTTCGCGGGCTGATTCGGCGGCTCGCTTTCGGGATCGGTCATGGTGCCGCTGACGACGCCGCGGAATTCGAGCATCACGGACGACGACGCGGTCTGGCCGGTGGCAACGACGAAGGAGGTTCCGGCGCCGGCGCGGCCGAGGGCTTTCGAGTAGGCGATGGCGCGATAAGTGCCGGAGGCCGGGACCTGATCGAAGAATGCGACGCCGCTTTCGTTCGTGCTCGTGAAGTCGAAACGCGACTCATTCAGGAGCAGCGTCACTTCCGCGTTTTCGACCGGCACGAAGCCGCGCAGCGGATCGAGCACCGTGATACTGATCGCGCCGGTGCCGACTCCGCCGATGCGCACCTGCACGCTGCGTTGCGAGGCGTCGCCTTCGCGTTCGATCGTGCCCTGGTAGTCGCCGCGCACTTCCTGATTGCCGGGGTGAACGGCGGTGATGCGGAACGCGCCGGTGAAGACGTTCGCGACGACGAACCGTCCGTTGATGTCTGCGAAGAGCGGATCGTGCGGCGTGCCGATCGAGCGATACGGCCACGCCAGCTCACGCAGCCAGTAGCGCGCGAGCGGGATCGTCGCACCGCTCGTGCTGTCGACGACCGAGCCTTCGACCGTCGACTGTTCGCGCATCGTGATCAGGAGATTCGAGACCGGGCCGCCGCCATCGGGCGTGCGTCCGCTGACGATGCCGGTGCGATAGAGGCCGTCGCTGTTGATCTCCGCGACGAGGTCGAACGACGTCGCGGCGGGAATCGCGAAGAACGTGAACGTGCCGTCCGGCTTCGTCAGCACGGGCGAGTACGTCGCGCCGCCGGTGACGATGCGGACCGTGGCGCCGCTGACGGGCGTGATGCCATCGTGGCCGAGGACACGGCCGGTGACGTCGCCGATGGTCTGCATCCGGAGCGTCACGTTGCGGACGTCGCCGTCGTACGCGAGGTACGCGCGCGCCGTTGCGTATCCGGCTGGATTGCGCACGGTCGCGAGCGTGACGTCCTGGCGCGCGGGGATTTTCGTGAGCGTGACGATGCCGGTCGCGGGATCGGCCTGGAACTCGACCGTCTTCGGATACATCCCCTGCGACGCCTCGTCCCAGACGAGATACGTCACCGCAACCGGACCGCTGGCCGGCGTCGGCGGGCAAGTCGGACAGGCGCCTTCGAGCTCGAGTCGCACGACGATCGTGCCGGCACCAGGCAGGCGAAGATCGGTCACACCGGTCTGGCCGTGAAAGTCGACGCGAACCTGACCCTGTGCGACCTGTTCGCCGTACGGGCCGTTCGCGTCGATGGGGACGGCGAACACGTTGCTGACCTGCGGGACCGAGACGTCGGCGAGCTCATAGACGCCGGCGGATTTCTCCGTGAACCGGGTCGGCGGATAGCCGGGCTCGATGACGCGATATCCCGATGCGGGCTCGCTCTGTGGACCGTACAGACGGACGCGCATTGTGGCCACGCCGTCGGGCTGGCGGCTGGTGAGGCGCATCGAGAGATGATTCGTGCCTTCGACGAGTGTCGGGAGGATGAACCACCCTTTGCGGCCAGTCGCGGGATCGAACACTGTGACCGGCACATTGCCTTGCGGCACGCCTGCGGGGGCCACTGGCAAATCGGGGACGAGATAGGTGCCGTCTGCGGCGGCCGTGACCGCAGGGCGATTGCCCACAGTGACGATTGCGCCGGGAACAATCACGTCTTTTGTCGAATCGCCGGGCGACGCCGGATCGTCGCGCGTAATGGTGCCTTCGAGCGTCGCGTATTTCGCGGTCGCGTCGGCGATCTGGATCGTCAGTGTCTGATCGATCGTATCGTCGGCGCGCAGATCGAGCTCGACGGCCGCACTGTGTGCGCTGATGCTCCACGCAGACGCGAGCATGGTGACGAGTCCGGCCGGAATGTCGCGAAATTCAGCGCGGCCATTGGCGTCGGTCAACGCTTCCTGTAATGGA
>DASVNL010000480.1:0-8855 GCA_036383875.1 Thermoanaerobaculia bacterium | reverse complement strand
CAGGATCGGCAACGCCGGTCGCGCCATGCGCAATCGCCGGCACACTTCGACGCCGTCGAGCCGCGGCAAGGAGAGATCGAGCAGCACGAATTCGATGTCGCTCGCCGACCCCCGCTCGAGTCCCGCCGCCCCATCCGCGACAGCCTCGACTGCGAAGCCGCGTTTCGCGAGCAACGCAACGAGTCCGTCCCGCAGCGATCGCTCGTCTTCGACAATCAAGATGCGCACACCTCAATGGTACGCGCGTGGACCGCCACGATCGTTGTACGAGGTCTGTAAAAATCGTGCAGCGACGCTGCGAATGTCCCTCGGGGATCCGGTATTCCGGTCCGCGATCGTATGCGGGTGGTAATAACCGGAATGCCCGAACGTCATATCCTGTAGACAGGTCCGATATCCGATGCGCAATTTCTCAGCGGCCGTGTGCCTTCTGCTCGCCTTGTCCCCGTCTGCGTTCGCTGTCACCCGCGCGGTGTTCGCGAATGATCCGATTCTGCAACCGAACACAGCGTGGTGGGACGAAGCCGCGCGTGTGCGCACGGGCGATTTCAACAACGACGGCAAGGCCGACATCGCCGTCTTTGTGTCGGATCAGCAGACGGCGACGCTGACCGTCTATCGCGGACAAGGCGATGGCACCTTCGCGCAGCCCAACGTCACGCCGCTGAGCCTTGGCCTCCGCGCGACGGGGCTCGACTTCGCGGTCGGCGATCTCGACGCAGACGGAAAGCTCGATGCGGCACTCGTCTTCTCGAACAATGGCAGCCCCGGCCTCCTGGTGCGTTATGGCCTGGGCAACGGAACCTTCACGACAGGACCAACGCTCTGGACGCAAGGAACCGCCATCGCCATCGCCGACATGACCGGCGACGGCCGCCTCGATCTCATCACATCCGGTCTCTACGTCTATCCAAACACCGGCGGCCGGACGTTCGGCTCCGCGATTTACACGAGCACATCCGTCGGCTCTCGTATCGTCATTGGTGATGCGAACGCCGACGGAAAGAAAGACGTCTATCTCACGAAGACATCCTCCGGACTGTCGTTGCTCCTTGGAAAAGGCAACGGCACGTTTCAAACGGCAGTCGCAATTACGGCAAACGGCCCGGCGACCGTGGCCGACCTCGACCTCAATGGCCGCAGCGACATCATCTGGGCAGACGAAACGACCTTCGACGTCGGTGTCCGACTCGCGCTGAGCAACAACACCTATCCGAATCGGATGTCGGCCGGATTCATCGCCGAAGAATCGGGATCGTTTCTCACGACCGCGGACATGGACGGCGACTCCCGCCGCGACGTCCTGATCAGCAGTGGTGGACACGTTTCGATCTATCTGACTCAAACCAGCGGCGCGCTCGGAACTCCGAAGATTTATTCGGCCGGCTCGACAGCCGTCTCGGTCGACGCCGCGGATTTCGACGGCGACGGTTTCATGGACGTCGTGACCGGCGGCCAAAGCGAACCGTACACCGGTGCGGTCGTGACGATCATGCGCGGTGCGGCCGGCGGAGCGTTGCGAGCGTCGCAGGCGCAACGCATCTCCGGCGTGACCGCGGGAGTTCATTTCGGCGGCGACCTGCGCGGTGCAGGCGCATACGACGCAACCGGCGACGGCAAGATCGACGCGGTGACGTTCTCGGTCGCGCGACGTGCGATCGTCGTGCTGCCCGGAAACGGAAGCGGCGCATTCGGCAACGCCATCGAAACGGCGGTGAGCTATTCCTTCACGCCGGTTCCCGCCAACGTCGACGCATTCTTCGCCGATATCGACGGCAATGGCTTGAAGGACGTCGTGCTGACGGAGAGCTCGACGCGCCAGATCCAGGTGTGGCTCGCGCAGGCGGGGGGCACCTTCACGAAGTCGGCGGAGCTCACCTCTCCAACCCCACTCACCATGGGGCGATTTCTCATTGGCGACTTCGACGGCGATCACCATCTCGATCTGCTGCCGTTCTCCGGCTCGACCTTGTTCTTCGGCGCGGGCGACGGCACGTTCACTGGTGTATCGATCCCCTGGTCGTACGACTTCCGCACGCTCGTCGGCGACTTGAACAACGACGGCAAGGACGACCTCCTCTACGGAACAACCGCACTTCTCGCAGGTCCGGGGCGCACGTTCATCTCGACGCAATATGCGCCGTACTGGGATTGGAATCCGTCCGTGCTCGTCGATTTGAACGACGACGGCAATCTCGACGTCGTCAACACGTCCGCCGACTCGTATGACCTGACGGTTCGCATCCGTCTCGGCAATGGCGACGGCACCTTCCAAGCGTGGCACGACGTCATCGTCGACATGCGCACCAAGTTCCCTCTCTGGGCCGGGCGCCCGGGTGATTTCGACGGCGACGGCAACGTCGACCTCGCGTTTCACATGACCGTACTGCTCGGCGATGGGGCGGGTTCATTCCGCGCCTACGCGCGTCTGCAGCACTCCGACAGCCCCACCGCGAACGCTGTCGCCGACTTCGACGGCAACGGCACGAGCGATCTGCTGCTGATCAACGGCGCGACGCATCTCGTGGAAGTCGTCCCCACATCGCTCACGAATTCGAGAGAGTTGCCGATGAGCGTTGCCATCACCACAGCGCCGCCGAGCGCTGCTGCCGCGCAACCAATCGTCGTCGAGGCCACCGCGACGAAGTCGACGACGTTCGTCCCGACCGGCGCGGTCGCATTCTCTTTCGGCACGCGTCTCGCCGCCCTGACCGAGCCGCTGGGCGGCCTCGCAGACGCGACGATCACACCGAGGACCGTGGGACCGACTTCGATCGTGGCGCGATTCGCTGGCGACGAGACGTTTGCGTCCGTCGCGCAGGACTCGGATTCGTTCGAGGTCACTCGTTCCTACACCTCGCTCCTGCATTCGTTAACACCGACATCTCCAACGCACACCGATGCCGTGGTCGTTCGCGGTTCGGTGAACGGCGCGCTCGCGGAGCCTCCGAGCGGCGACGTCACGATCACGGTCGACGGCATCCTGCGCGCAACGCTGCAGGCTCCTGCCTTCGAGCTCGACCTCGGCATGTTGCCGCCGGGCGTGCACCCCGTCGCGCTCGCCTATGCGGGCGACAGCCAGTACCTGCCCACTCAAAAGTCGTTCGCCATCTCCGTGCCGAAGCTCGCGCCGTCGTTCACGTTTTCCGTGTCGCCTGCGAGCGCTTCTGTGCCCGCAGGCACGGCGGTCACCATGACGCTCACCGTCGCCGAAGCCGATATGACCGGCGACGTGCAGTTCCTCCTCGACACCTTCCCCATCGCGACGCGCACGATCTCGGGCGGCAGCGCAACCTTCACCACCACGCTCCTTCCCGCGGGCACGCAATACCTGCGCGCCACGTACATGGGAAACGCGCGCTACAACTCGAAGACCAGTGACTGGACGACGATGTCGGTGGTCGGTGAGGTGGCGACGTCGTTCCACATCATCTCGCCCTGCCGCGTTCTCGACACGCGCGATCCCGCAGGCCCGCATGGCGGACCCGCAATGAGCGCTTACGGCCGGCGAACTGTGCCGGTCCACAACGTCTGCGGCATTCCGGCCACTGCACGAGCGGTCGCCGTGAACGTCACCGCCGTCGCGCCGGCAATGACCGGCTACCTGACGCTCTTCCCCGGAGCCGCAATTCCGCAAACGAGCACGACGAGCTATCGCATGGGCAGAACGCGCGCGAATTTCACCATCGCACCCCTCGCGCCCGCCGGTGCGCTCAACGTCTTCAACGGCGGCAGCGCCACGCAGCACGTCCTCCTCGACGTCACCGGCTACTTCGAATAGCGCGACCAATTCTTTTTCGCGAGCCTTTGGCGGTGATGAGCTGGGCGGCGCCGTTTGGGCCCCGGGGCGATGTACGACGTCTGCAAAACACCGAGGCGCATGGATAATGTGCGCACCCTTGTTCAGGACCCCTAACCCTAAATGATTCGTTACGCTATTTCCCTCTCGCTCCTCGTCCTCATCTTGTCGGCCTCGTCATCAGCGCAGCCATCATGCGAACGCGGCTTTAGTGCACCCACTCGAATCATCACCGCCGGGGGTATTCCGGCAGCCGTGTATGGCGATTTCAACGAGGACGGACAGGTCGACGTTGCATTCACCAGCACGTATCGGCCCACGGTTGCGCTCAATCGCGGCAACGGTGTCTTCGAGCCGATTGGTGCGGTTCAGAACTTCCTGGACGAACCGCTGATCGCCTCCGCCGACGTCACTGGCGACCATCATCTCGATCTCGTCTTTGGGAGATACACCGTGACCTGGATCGCACGTGGGCGTGGAGATGGCACGTTCACCAAACCTGAGAGGGTCGCGCTTTTCAACGCGACTCAGTCCAACGGGCGACTACTCGATTTCGACTATGACGGAATTCTCGATGTCGTCGAGCCGGGGCGGGACGAAGTTTCATTCGGCCGCGGACGCGGGAACGGCACGTTCGAGCCGTTCTTTCGCGTGGAATTCGAGGGGACCGCACGCCTGCAGCGGAACCAGGTCACAGTCGGAGATTTTGATGGCGATGGCCAGATCGACGCGTTGAGAACCGCACAGGATCTGGTGACGTTCAAAGACCGCGTGTCGATCGTCTGGAGTGCCGCGACGTCAGCCCGATCGCAAACCGATTTCACACTCTCCTTTCCGCTGATCAACGTCACTGGAACGACCGTGGATTTAGACGGCGATGGCGGGGATGACCTGCTCGCTCTGTCGAACTCTGGACTCCTCGCTTTACGGTTTCCCGCACGCCAGCTGGCGCAGCAAGCCATTCCGTTCCCGAGCAAGCCGACACAACCGCCGTCACGGCCACTCGTCGTGGACATCAATGGAGATGGCTTGCGAGATTTCATTTTTCAGTACGGATCGTCCGCAGCAATCGCTCGAGGGTCCGCGACAGGACAATTCGAAGAGCCGAAACTCTTCGGACTCGTGGGCGGCGGTGGATTCGCGCTCGCCGGCATCGACGGTGACGGGGCGCTCGACATCGCCACGACCGCAGGGGAAGAGGGCTTGTCCTTCATTCCGGGTGGACGCTCGCTTTTCGATGAACGTCCGCTCCGACCCATACTTCCTCTCGAATTCCTCTCGTACCAGATTCAACTCGCCGACATCGACGGCGACGGCTTGCTTGATGCCGTGGCCAGCGACAGGGGCTCGATGATGGTCAGCGTCTGGCTCAACCGCGGCGCAGGCAAATTCAAGTCGATTCCCGCCGTGCGCTATGCGCCTCAGGGATACGAAGGATTGGGCACTCGCGTGTTCATTGCCGACTATGACGGAGACGGGCGACTCGATTTAGCCGTCAGTGCATCCGAAGGCACCATCGCAGGGCCGGCGATCGCGTTCGGAAATGGAGATGGGACGTTTACGCGCGTCGCAACCGAGCTGACCGGCCACTTCACCGGCGCGCTACGCACGTCAGACCTCCCCGGGGCTGCGGTGCTCACGATCCGCGAAGGCGACCTGCGTGCTGTTCGCGTATCGGCCACTGGAACCGTCACAACCACGACGCTGTTTCCCGCGCCCGAAGGTACGACCGTCATCACCTTCGATCTCGATGACGATGGCTTCCAGGAAATTGCCGTCAACCAAGGGTCGAAAGTCGAAATCAAGCGCCGGTCCTCGGGCGCCTGGACTACCGTCGCGACGCTGCCAAACGCCCCACGACTCACGAAAATCATCGCTCGCGACGTCAATGGTGATCTCGCGAACGACTTGCTGGTCATCTCGGAGGAGGATGCGTATCTGTATTTTCGGGATGGCAGCGGCTATGGAGAGAGAACACCATTCGATTCGTGGGGCTTTCTCGACGATGTTGCCCTGGAAGACGTTGACGGCGACTCCGACGCCGATCTGATCCTGGGAACGAGACAGAACTACGGTGATCCCGGCCTCATCCAAGTCTTGAAAAACGACGGATTGGGCAGATTCGAGACGTACATGACATCCCTCTCTGCTGCGCCGTCGGGACGATTGGTCGCTGGCGACATCGACGGAGACGGTGCGGTCGATCTTCTGCGGGCGACGTTCGACGGCATCGAGATTGAGCGGAACGTGTGCGCCACGGCGCGAGTGCGGATTGCGTCGCAGCCTGACCCGGTGTACGCCGGCCATTCCGTGAAATTGGTCGTTCACGTCCTCTCAACCGATTCATTCGCGGTCGGAGGCGTCAGCATTTATCAGGACTCCAAACTGGTCGCAAATGTGTATCCGGGTCTCGCCTTCGACTACGCCACCGCCGTTTGGACAAGTCCACCGCTGGCGGCAGGGCCGCACGAGTTCAGGATCGACTATCAGGATCAATTTGCCGCGCTTGCGAGCAGCACGGTTTCGATCGACGTCGTGGATAAACCGAAACGGCGTCGCGCGGTGCGGTAATCAATCAAAGCGCGCCCTTGCTGTTCGTCCGGGCAACGAATTCGAGTAGCGCGCAAACAGAAACGAGCCCTTTCGGGCTCGTTTCGTTCTTGCATCGCGCTTACTGCGCGACCGATTCTTTTTTCGCCGGTTTGAATTGCGCGGCGATGTAGTCGCGATTCATTCGCTCGATGAATTTCGTCGAGATTTCCTTCGGGCAGACCGCTTCGCATTCGCGGAACAGCGTGCAGCTTCCGAAGTAGCTCTCCATCGTCTCGACCATGTTCACGACGCGCTCGTAGCGTTCGGGCTGGCCTTGGGGGAGAAGGCCGAGGTGCGAGACTTTGGCGGCGGTGAAGAGCTGGGCGGCGCCGTTCGGGCACTGTGCGACGCACGCGCCGCACTGAATGCATTCGGCCGCGTCCATCGACATTTCCTGGGTCTGCTTCGGAATCGGGAGCGTGTTCGCTTCGACCGCGCTGCCGGTGTTGACGGAAATGAAGCCGCCGGCCTGAATGATCTTGTCGAGCGGCGAGCGATCGACGATCAGGTCTTTGACGACCGGGAACGCGCGCGCGCGCCACGGCTCGATGAAGACCGTGTCGCCGTCATTGAAATGACGCATGTGCAACTGGCAGGTCGCGGTGCCGCCGAGCGGACCGTGCGCGACGCCATTGATCATCATGCCGCACGAGCCGCAGATCCCTTCGCGACAGTCGTGCTCGAAGTGAATCGGCTCCTCGCCTTTCGCGGTGAGGCGCTCATTCACGACGTCGAGCATTTCGAGAAACGACGCGTCGGGAGAGATGTCCTCCGCCTTGTATTCGACGAGGCGGCCTTCCGCATCGCGGGACTTCTGACGCCAGACGTGCAATGTCAGATTCATTTGTAAGACCTCGTGGCCAGCTTCACTTCCTCATAGACGAGCGGTTCTTTGTGCAGCACCGGCTCGTTGCCTTCGCCCTTGTACTCCCAGGCGCCGACGTAGAGGAATTCATCGTCATTGCGTTTCGCTTCGCCGTCTTCCTGATATTCGACGCGGAAGTGGCCGCCGGCCGATTCTTCGCGATGCAGCGCGTCGATGCACATCAGTTCAGCGAGCTCGAAGAAGTCGGCAACGCGGCCGGCTTTCTCGAGCGCCTGATTCGGCTCTTCGCCTTCACCCGTGACGCGCACGTCTTTGTAGTACTGCTCTTTCAGCGCGCGAATCTGCGTGAGTGCCGTCTTGAGGCCCTCCGCCGAGCGCGCCATGCCGCAGTACTCCCACATGATCGAGCCGAGCTCTTTGTGGAACGAGTCGACGCTGCGCGTGCCTTTCGCATCGAGCAGCCGGCGCACGCGATCCTGCGTGCTCGCCAGCGCCTCCGCGAATTCGGGACGATCGACCGGGACCTTCTTGCCGAACTGCGTGGCCAGATAGTCGCCGATCGTGATCGGGAGAACGAAGTAGCCGTCCGCGAGTCCCTGCATCAGCGCGCTCGCACCGAGGCGGTTCGCGCCGTGATCGGAGAAATTCGCCTCGCCGATCACGTAGAGGCCGGGGACGTTCGACATCAGGTTGTAGTCGACCCACAGACCGCCCATCGAATAGTGCGGCGCCGGATAGATCCGCATCGGCTGCTCGTAAGGATCCTCGGCCGTGATGTCGTGATACATCTCGAAGAGGTTGCCGTAGCGCTCCTCGATCGTCTTGCGTCCGAGGCGTTTGATCGCGTCGGCGAAATCGAGATACACGCCGCGGCCCGATGCGCCGACGCCGCGACCTTCGTCGCACACTTCCTTCGCGGCGCGCGATGCGATGTCACGCGGCGCGAGATTGCCGAAGCTCGGGTATTTGCGCTCCAGGTAGTAGTCGCGCTCCGCCTCCGGGATCTGGCTCGGCGGACGCTTGTCGCCCTGTTGCTTCGGAACCCAGATGCGGCCGTCGTTGCGCAGCGACTCCGACATCAGCGTGAGCTTCGACTGGTAGTCGCCCGTCTGCGGAATGCAGGTCGGATGGATCTGCGTGTAGCAGGGGTTCGCGAATGCCGCACCGCGCTTGTGCGCGCGCCAGATGGCCGTCGCGTTCGACGCCATCGCATTCGTCGAGAGGTAGAAAACGTTGACATAGCCGCCGGTGCCGAGGACGACCGCGTCAGCCGCATGCGCCTCGATTTTTCCGGTGACGAGATTGCGGACGATGATGCCCTTCGCGTGACCGTCCACGACGACGAGGTCGAGCATCTCGTGACGGTTGTACTGCTTCACCGTGCCGAGCGCGATCTGACGCTCGAGCGCCTGGAACGCACCGAGGAGAAGCTGCTGGCCTGTTTGTCCGCGCGCGAAGAAGGTGCGCGAAACCTGCACGCCGCCGAACGAGCGATTCTCGAGTGCGCCGCCGTACTCACGCGCGAACGGCACGCCCTGCGCGACGGCCTGGTCGATGATGTTGACCGACAGCTCGGCCAGACGATGGACGTTGCCTTCGCGGGCGCGGTAGTCGCCGCCTTTGATCGTGTCGTAGAAG
>DASVNL010000479.1:0-11424 GCA_036383875.1 Thermoanaerobaculia bacterium | reverse complement strand
CTCGTTCCGCTGCGCACGCAGCTCAAGAACGGCGACATCCTCGAAATCCTCACCGGTCCGACCCAGACGCCCAGCCGCGAGTGGCTGAACATGGTCGCGACCTCGCGCGCGAAACATAAAATCCGCCATTGGCTCAATACTGAACAGAAACACCGTTCCATTGAGCTCGGACGCAAGCTCATTGAGCGCGAGGCGAAACGTTACAAAGTGCAGTGGCGAAAACTCGTCGCCGAGAACGCACTGGACGGCGTACTCGCCGATCACGGACTGCCGCGACTCGACGATCTCTATGCGGATGTCGGGTACGGGAAAATCTCGGCGCGTTCGATCGTCGAGCGTTTCGTTACCGACGAGCAGAAGGAAAAAGGATCGGCGCCCATTGAACAGCCGGGGCTTCTGCAACAAGCCGTCCGCAGAATCTTCCCGTTCTCGTCCGGCGCCGCGACGATCAAGGTCAAAGGGTTCGACGACCTGCTCACGTATCTCGCAAAATGCTGTAATCCGCTCCCCGGCGAGCCCATTGTGGGCTATGTGACGCGCGGCAAGGGCGTCGCGGTGCACAGTGCGAATTGTCCCAATGTACGGAACCTGATGTTCAACCCCGACCGGGAAATCGGCGTCGAGTGGGCGGATCAGCGTCAGGCGCAATTCCAAGTCGAGATCGAACTGGCGATGGAAGATCGCCAGGGCGTATTGGCGCGCGTCGTTTCGACGATTTCGAACATGAAGACGAATATTCGCCAGATGGAAACGCGCACCGGCGAAGGAAAAGCGACGACAGAGCTCGTCCTCGAAATCGCCGACCTCAAACACCTCGAGCGCGTCATCCGGTCCCTCAATCAGGTCGAAGGCGTCCTCCGCGTCGACCGCAAATACAACATCCGTCACGCCACCGCGTAAATACGCCCCCGCTCTGCGACGACAGAGCGAGGGCGCATTCATTGCGCGCGACTAGGTCGACGTCGCCGGCACGTCAGTGGTCGTTGGCTCGGTCGTTCCCGTGGTGTCGGTCACCGGAGCCGGTTCCGGATCTGGTTCGGGCCACGGCGGCACGATGCGGCTGTTGACCCAGACGAGCAGCCGCTCGATGACGGCCTGGGGGGATTTGTCGGTGACCTTCTCTTTTTCGGCGCGGCCATAGACCGGCGCTGAACCCAGAAGGATGAGAATGGCGACAGCAGTAGCTAGGGTATTGCGGAAACTTTTCTCTCTCTTCATTGAACCCTCCTCGGAGCCGGCGAACCGGCGATTGGGAGGGGCCCCTCAAAGGCAAGGTGACGTGAGGGGACTCTTCTTTAGAGACTCAATGAAAAAAAATAGACAGACCTCTCCTTAGTACGTTTTCAGCACAAAGGAGAGAATCCGTATTAACGGCTGAAAATACGGTCTGGAGAGAAGGGGAGTTCTTCGAGATAGAGGCGAACGTCGCGGATAAGTTCCGGTTCGAGCTCGTTGGCCGCTGCCGCCTCACGAATGTAGGCGAGGGCCATGTTCGCGTTGCGCGTGAGGCCTTCAGCGGAGAAGCTCATGACGACGCGATCCAGAACGGCGGGAACTTCGCTCGCCCGTTCCGCGAGGAGCAGCGTCTCGGCAAGTTGCAGGCGGGCTAGCGCAGCATCGTTGATGATGCCGAGCGCCTCGTACTCACGATGAACTTCGGCGAATCCGTCGATTGCCGCATCCAGATTTCCCGTATTGAGGAGAATGTTCGACAGTGACCAATTGGCGCGCACCCGGTCGGTTTCATGCCCGAGCTGCTGCCATAGTGCGCAGGATTCGGTGAAATGCTTCCGTGCTTTGTCGTAGTCGCCGAGACAGGCGCGCGATTCGCCGGCGTTGGCCAGTGCGCGGGCGAGAACCACGGTGTAGTCGCCTTTGCGCGCAATGGGAATGAGGTCCTCGTAGATTGCAGCAGCGTCCTTGTACTCGCGGCGCGTGTAGGAAACGTTCCCCTGGAGCACTCGCGCGTTGAGATATCGCTCGGTGTCGCCGAAGGACTGAAACCGGAACGCTGCCGCAGCGGCGAGTTGCTCGGCCTCGGGGAGACGGTCCGTTTCCACGCAGATGTTCGCGCGAACGATTTGTAAAACCGCCAGATCATGCTCTGTCGCATGCGGGTCGGACTTGTAGTGTGTTTCGGACTGAGTGGCAGCGTCCTCCGCTTCGCGGAAACGGCCCATCATTCCGAGCGCCACGGCGCGCTCCTTCCACACATCACCCAAATACGACGCGGTACGCAAAGCGCCTTCGCGCTTCAACTTCGTTCCGATGGCGATGCCTGCATCCGCGAGTGCCAGGGCGAACAACGGCTCGCGTTGACGTAACTTCTCGGCGGCGTCGGCGAGGACGCGGACGACGCCGGAGGTTTGGAAGGTCGGGTCGTTGGGGATGCGGGCGGCTTGGAAGTGCTCGATCGAATCGAGGAGGGGGGTGAGATTCTCGCGCGCCGAAACCTGTTCGTGGTGGATTGCGCCGGCGAGGTTGGCGAGGGATTGGGGGAGTGGCTGCGAGGTTTCGAGACCCGTCGCGACGTCCCACGGCGTTTCCTCGGACAGGGCGCCGTCGAGCGTGCGGATGAATTCCACCGTCTCGCGGCAGTCCGCGCATTCGGGGAGGTGTTGCTCGAGCTCCGTCCGTGCGTCGAACGCGTCGGGATCGAACGCGTATCGCGCGAGCTCGTCTTCGTTGTAGTGCTTCATGACGCCGGCTCCGTCAGCCTTCGATAAATGTCGCGCGCGCGCTTGCGGCACGAGTGCAGCAGTTGGAAAACGTATCCGGGGGTCGTTTGCATGCTGCGCGCGATCGCGTCCGGCTTCTCTTCGTGAATATAGTAGCGCCTCAACGTCTCTCTACATTTCTCGCCGAGTTGAGCGAGCGTCGCGCCGAGGCTGAGGTGCATCGCCCATCGGTCCACGCCGGAAGTCGTGCTGTCGTCGCGAGTGTCATCGTGCTCCGGCAAAAGTGGTGCTTCGTACTTTCTTTTTCTCCAGTAGTACTTACAGGCGTGATTGATCGCGACCAAAAGGTACGCACGGATGTCAGAAACTAAGGGCTGACGTTCCAGGAACGACGCAAAAACGTCGTGAACGAGGGCATCGACGTCCCCCTGGGGGATTCGATACCGCAATTTCGCCGTCGTTCGGAGCAGCGGCGCGTGCGCGTGATAGATCGCCTCGAGACGGTCCGAAGGCGTCTGAATGACTGCTTGTTCCAACATCGAGCGCTCCCACAAAGCGTTCTCCGCGGACCCGGAAAAATCTCGAAACCTGTACCGCCTCGACCTCGCTGCACTTGGCCACGAGACCATCCGCCCCGCAGACAGTTTCAATCCGGTTAGAAGGACACGGACGCTGGATTTTTGTGTGAAGTGCTGACTTTTTTTGTGAGCTCCGCCCACGCCGGGCGGTCGAGCACGATGAGCCGGATGCTCAACGCAAGTGCGAGAACGCCGGGCAAGAGCAGAACGATATCGGACGGCGAGAGATGTTTGGCGAGGATCCAGACGAGGATCGCGGCGCTGGCGACGATCAGGACGGACCAGATCGCGGCGCCGATCCAGCGGAAGCGCGAGCTGAAGCCGAGGGCCACGAGGGCGACGAAGGTCAGGAACAGCACGAGGCCTTTCCAGCTCAGAAGCGCAAAGAGCACGGCGAACGCGCGCGCGATGAAGCTGCCGAGGGTTCCTCCGGAGGTGATGTGCTCGAGCAGCGCGAACGCCGTGCAGAGCAGCACCTGCGGCAGCGCGAGGAGAAGCGCAGCGAGATACATCAGCGGTCGCATGATTAGAAATGGAACCGCGACGAGTGTACTGCCGCCGCGATCAGAGCACGGCGAAAAATCCTGCGGCCGCGCCGATCGCCGTTCCGATCACGATCTCGGCCCAGGTGTGGCGATCGAGCACGCGTCGCGACCACGCAACGAGGGCGACGAACGGGATGACCGCGGCCGCGCTCCACGGATACGCCCAGATGAGCATCACCGCGCAGAAGGTGGTGAACATCATGTGCATCGAGAGCTTCAGAAATCGATGGCCGAGGACGCCGGCGACGAAGATCAGCAGTCCGCCGGCGACGCCGCGCAGCATCCGTGGGCTGGCGTCGAGAAAATAAAGTACGGCGGTGGCGAGGAGGAGGAGCGGAAGGCCGGCGCGGTAGAGGCCGAGGCGCTGGTCGCGGCGGGAGACGTCGAAGTCGCTCCAGGTTCCGCGGCGGACATTGCGGGCGATGATCACCACCAATGGAATCGTCGTGGTGAGCGCGATCGCGACTGCCCAGCGCCAGTTCTGCGAGACCGCAGCGACGGTGAGGGGGATCAGGAAAAGAGGGTTGCCGGCGACGGAAACTGCGCGGGCAAAGGGGAGGAGGGGAGTGGTGGAGGACAGGCGCGGCGGCCTGTCCCCCGTGGATTCAGATGACAGGCCTAAGTGCCTGTCATCCATGGGGCTTAGCGCGCCGCCTTCTTGATTGCGCCCGAACGGATGCAACGGGTGCAGACCTGCATCCGCTTGACCGCAGAGCCGACCATCACGCGCACGCGCTGGAGGTTCGGCATCCAGCGGCGGCTGGACACATTGTGGGCGTGGCTGATCCGGTTTCCGAAGACCGGAGCCTTCCCGCAAACTTCGCACATCTTGGCCATTGTTGACTCCCTTTTCTATTCGCTGCCGGACACGTGAGTGACGGCTGCAGACTCATCGTCAAATAACGCGAAAGGCGCGAATTGTACCCACCGCACCCCATCCGCGCAAGCTGTCGCGGCGGTGTACGACGCGCAAACACGCGTAATCGTGTCACTTATCCAACTCGTGTAGAGTTGACACCAAAAATTAAACGTTGTAATTTCGCGTCACCTTTCCTATACCCGAGCCTGTGAGAAGTGAGTGTGAGATGGATGGGGTGAGCGGTGTTCTTCTCAAAGAGCAAAAATGTCGTCGGCCTTGATATCGGCTCTTCAGCGGTCAAACTCGTCGAGCTGAAGGATAAAAAAGGCGGGAGCTATTCGCTCGTCAAGCTCGGTAGCGAGCGGCTGTCGCCGGAAGCCATCGTCGACGGCTCCATCATGGACTCTTCCATGGTGGTCGAGACGATCCAGCGCCTGAACACGGATCATGGCGTAAAGAATTCCAATTACGCGACTTCCCTCTCCGGCCACTCCGTGATCATCAAGAAGATCACGCTGCCGGCGATGTCGCCGGAAGAGCTCGCCGAATCGATCCAGTGGGAAGCCGAGCAGTACATCCCGTTCGACATCAATGACGTCAACCTCGACTACGTGCCGCTCAGCGCGCCCGGAACCGGGGACAACATCGACGTCATCCTGGTCGCGGTGAAGAAAGAGAAGATCAACGACTACACGTCGGTGATCAGCCAGACCGGCAAGCTGGCCGTCCTCGTGGACGTCGACGCCTTCGCCCTGCAGAACGCGTACGAGACAAACTACGAAGTCGAAGACGGGAAGGTGCTCGCGCTGGTGAACGTCGGCGCGTCGGTCACGAACGTGAACGTCCTCTCCGGCCCGACGTCGATGTTCTGGCGCGACATCACGTTCGGCGGCAACCAGTACACGGACGCGATTCAGCGCGAGCTCAGTCTGTCGTTCGAACAGGCCGAGGAGCTGAAGCGCGGCAAGCCGGTGGCCGACTACACGATCCAGCAGGTCATCCCGATTCTCAATTCCGTCTCCGAGGACTTCGCGGGCGAGCTGCGCAAGACGCTCGACTTTTTCACCGCCACCTCGGGTGCCGAGCGCGTCGACGAGATCGTTCTCGCCGGCGGCGGCTCGGGCGTGCTGAACCTCGACGCGATCCTGCGCGACAAGTTCGGCATCCCCGTGTCGATCATGGACCCCTTCCGGAAAATCACCGTCGACGAGAGCCAGTTCAACCCCGAAGAACTGGCAGAGATTGCGCCGAGTATGGCAATAGCCGTCGGCCTGGCCATACGGAAGTTGGGGGACGCTTGATCAAGATTAATTTGGTGCGGGAAGGGCGGGCGGTCCGCGGAGCAGGCGCTGCTCCCGCGGCGGCTTCGGCTGCTGCAGGACCCGGTGGCGGTACAAGCATCAACAACATCCTGGTCGGCGTTCTGACGTTGCTCGGGATCGTGCTTGCGGCCGGCTACTGGCTGTGGAACAAACGCGAGCTGGCACAACGGAAAGAGGTCGTCGAGGCGCGCACGCTGGAAGCGCAGAAGCTCGAGGCGATCATCAAGGAAGTCGAGGACTATCAGAAGCGCAAGGACAGCCTCCAGCAGCGCATCGATCTGATCAATCAGCTCAAGCAGAACCAGAAGGGACCGGTGCGGATCATGGATCAGATCAGCCGCGACCTTCCGGATCTGGTCTGGCTCGACACCATGAGCATCAGTGGAGGACGGGTCACGATCGCGGGGCGGGGACTCAATCCGAATGCGATCGCGCTCTTCATCGAAAACGTGAAGAACGATCCGTACTTCGAAGAACCGTCCGTCGGCGCGATGACCAAGATTTCCGAAAATCCGATGGTGTACTCGTTCGACATGAACTTCGCCTTCACGTACGCACCGAAGACGCCCGTGGGCGGCACTCCGGCGGATACGACGACGGCGACGGGCACCACGACGGCGGCGGCGACGCAGTAGGAGACGCGAATGGCTCTGACACTCGATGACAAGCCCTGGTGGGTCGGCCTTCTGGTCGGGATCCTCATCGCCGTGGCGGTCCTGTACGCGGCCGAAACGCTCGCGGTGAAGGATCTCAAGCAGAAGATCGCCAGCGCCGACACGCAGATCGCCGAGCTCGAACAGAAGATTCAGCAGGGACGGGCCGCGGAGCGCAAGCTGCCGCAGTTCCGTGAAGAAGTGAAACGCCTCGAGCTGGAGCTCGAGAAACTGCGCCGCATTCTGCCGTCGCGCCGCAACACCGAAGAAATCATCAAGAAGATCAAGTCGCTCGTGGACCAGGGCGAGTTCGCGCTGAAGCGCCTCTCGTTCCCGCCGTTCAATACGAATTCGACCGATCCGTACGTCGACTGGCCGATCTCGGTCTCCGTCGACGGGCGCTATCACGACCTGGCGATCCTCTTCAATCGCCTCGGAAACTTCTCGCGCATCATGAACGTCGAGTCGATCTCGATCACCGCGATGGGCAATCAGGAAACGAAGACGATCTCGTCGGACTTCGTGGCCAAGACCTTCGTCTACGTCGAGCCGCCGGATGCACCAGCGGCGGCGCCGGCGGGCGAAGCAAAGCCGGGTGGGCAATAGCATGAAGAAGCGCAACTTCGGTGCATCCCTCATGATCGTGCTCGCCGCGGTGGCCAGCGTGGTGGCGCAGACTCCGTCCGCGACGACGACGTCCACGAGCAGCGACACGGCCGCCACGTCGACGTCGGACGTGCAGAAGACCCTCGAAGAGATTCTCGAAGAGCCGGCCACGACGGACTCGTATCGTTACGACCCGCAAGGCCGGCGCGATCCGTTCCGTTCGCTGATCGGACCTTCGCCGAAGCTCGATCCGGGTCAGCGTCCTCCCGGAGTTCCGGGTTTCCTCATCGATGAAATGAAGCTGCAGGGCATCTTCAAGACGCGGCAGGGCCTCACGGCGATGATCAATGGCCCCGACAACAAAGGACATCTGCTTCGCGTCGGGGACAAAGTCCTCGACGGAGAGGTCATTCGGATTACACCAACGTCAGTGGTATTTCGGCAGGAAGTCAATGATCCGACTCGTATCGAGCGCTATCGCGAGGTCGTCAAGGATCTGGCGCCATCGGCGCCCCGGCGGTGACGCGCGGTGAAGGTGAAGGGCGAGTGGAGGGCGAGATGGTGAAGGTGGGAAGTATGAGTAGAGCCAAGCGAATCCTGCTGATTGCCGGCATGCTCCTGATGGGAGCGACAGCCGAGGCCCGTCTTTGGGGGCGCAAAGCGGACAAGCCGGTGAAGGCAGATGCCCTCCCTTCGGCGATTGCCCTGCGCGCTGTCGAAGTCGAAGGGTCGCGTGTCGTTCTCCGTACGAGCGGCGCTCCGGCATACACCTCTTACAGTCCGTCGCCCGGCGTGTTCGTCGTCGATCTGACCGGAACCAGCCGAGACTCCTCGCTCGCGATCCCGGCGACCCTTCCGCCGGCCGTGTCGTCGATCTCCGCTGACGATGTGACCGAGATGGGGAGCTCCCTGACTCGCGTCACGTTCCGCCTCACCGACACGATGCTGCCCGAGGTCTCCGCGGCCGAGAACTCCGTGATCATCACGATCCCGGCGACGGCAATCGCCATTCAGGAAACCCCGCCTGCGGTCGACGTCCTCCCAGCCGTCGTTCCGCTGAGCGCATCCGCAGATCAGACCACCGGCGTCGAGCCGCTGGCCGAGCCGGCTGAAGAAGTCGCCGAGCCGGTCGCACGCGTCGAGCCCGTTCAGGAACGGCAGCAGTACACGGCGACACCGGAGCCGGTGCGTTCCACGGCTTCGCTGCCGCGTGCCCGTTCGGTGAAGAGCATCGATGCACAGACTGCCAACGGAAACGTGGAAGTCCGCATCGCCGGCGACGGCGCGCTGAAGTACAAGGCGTTCCGACTCGAGAATCCGTCGCGCCTCGTCATCGATCTCGATGGCGTCAAGAACGGCGTCGCGAAGAACGCCATCACCGTGGACGACGACGTCGTTCAGCGCGTGCGTGTCGCGCAGTTCCAGCCGACCGTTGCGCGCGTGGTCATCGACCTCGCGCAGAAATCGCAGTACGACATCATCGAAGACGGCTCCGCGATTCGCGTGGCTTTCGGCGGCACCGTGATGGCTTCGAAACCGGAGCCGGTCTCGATCGCCACGACGACGTACGAACCGCCGCCGGTCGCACCTGCACCGGCACCGGTGCAGAAGTCCACGCCGAAGCCGATCCAGATCACGCAGGCCGACGACATCCCGGCGCGTGTTCCGACCGTCGCGGAGAACGCGCCGGCGTGGAAGATGCCACCGACGCAGCAGGCGTCCGCATCGAAGGGCGCGCGCAAAGTCATCAACGCGCCGGTCGATCAGGCGCCGCCGCAGCAGAACGAAGACGTGTTCAGCAACGCCGCCGATCCGAATGCCGCCGAGCGCACGCTCGCGAGCGGATCGCGCACGCTGAGCCAGGGTCCGCGCGTGTTCAACGGCGAGCCGATCTCGCTGAACCTCAAAGACGCTGACATCAAAGACGTGCTCCGCACGTTCGCGGAAATCACCGGTCTGAACATCGCGATCGACCCGGGCATCATCGGCTCGGTCACCGTCGACTTCGTGGACGTCCCGTGGGATCAGGCGCTCGACATCATCCTGCGCCAGAACGGCCTCACGTACATCCTCGAAGGTAATGTGATGCGCATCGGCACGCTCGAGCGCATCGCCGCGGAAGCGAAAGTCAACGCGCAGATCGCGGAAGAAGAGGCGAAGTCGGTTCCGCTGATGACGCTCAGCTTCCGTCTGTCGTACGCGCGAGCGGGCGACGTCGCGAACCTGCTGGACAAAGTGAAGTCGGATCGCGCGCGCATCATCGAAGACGCGCGTACGAATCAGCTCATCATCAGCGAGATCCCCGAGTATCTGCGCACGATGCAGAACCTGATCACGACGATCGACATCCCGACGCGTCAGGTGATGATCGAGGCGCGCATCGTTGAAAGTGCACGCACGTTCGCCGAGCAGTGGGGCGTCGAGTGGAACTTCGGCGGCGATCTCGATCCGGCCAACGGCACCGGCACCGGTCTCGTGTTCCCGAATCGCATCGGCTACACGGGCGGTCCGTTCAACTTCGCGGTCGGCCGCGAGCTCTTCTCCGTCTCGCTCTCCGACGTCCTCGGCACGTTCTCGCTCGATCTCGCACTCAGCGCCGCCGAAGACGAGGGGTACATCAAAGTCATCTCCGCACCGCGCGTGACGACGCAGGACAACCAGTCCGCGCAGATCCAGAGCGGTTTCCAGATTCCGTATCAGACCCGTGTGAACTTCACGACGACGGTGCAATACCTCGATGCGACGCTGCGGCTCGAAGTCACGCCGCAGATCACCGAGGCGGGCACGGTCATCATGGAAATCAACGTTCAGAAGAACGAGCCGGCGACCGGTCTCGAAATCGTCGGCGCGGCGGGCACTCCGCTCACCACGCGTCAGGCCAAGACGCGCCTCATGGTTCGTGACGGCGGCACTGCGGTGATCGCCGGCATCTACGTGACGCGCGAAGGCGACGCGAAGTCGGGTGTTCCGATTCTCAAGGACATCCCCGTCGTCGGAGCGCTCTTCCGCTCGCACAACGTGACCACGTCTCACGACGAACTTTTGATCTTCATCACGCCGCGCATCGTGCGCGGCTAGGCCGGGAGGGGAAGCATGAACATCATGAAGAAAAACCTATTGGTCGTTGCGGTCGCGCTGCTCGCGTGCTCGATGCTGAGCTGCAGCGGTGAGTTGACCGACGACTCCTCTCCGGTCGAGTTGGTCGTGACGAACTCGCAGACTCTGAACGTCATCGACATCGGTCCCAACACCGATGACGACTGCGACCAGAACGTCGGCACGATCAACATGCAGGTGATCCCGAAGAACGCCAGCGCCACCGGCAACCTCCTGCAGGTCCGCGTGAATCGCTACCGCGTTTCGTATCAGCGCACGGACGGCGGCACGCAGGTGCCCGCTCCGTTCGTCCGCTCGATCGACACGCTCATCGGCGTCGGTACGTCGGCATCGCTCGCAACGTTCACGATCCTCGAAGCGGACGCACTGAATCAGGCTCCGTTCGCCGCACTGCAGCCGCAGAACGGCGGACGCGATCCGCAGACGGGACGTCCCGTGGTGAAAATGGAAGTCATCGTGGAAATCTTCGGTGAGACGCTCGGCGGCGACAACGTGTACGACGCCACGCGCTTCCCGCTGGACTTCTGCTATGACTGCGGCGGATGTTCGTAGTCGCGTGAGAGTGTGTGTTGCCGCTGGATGGGAGATCTGACATGAGAACGTTCAAAGCGCGGAAATCGTGGATCGCACAGCTCGTGATCCTGGCACTCTTCGCGGCCTGCAAAGGCGAATCACCGACTGCACCGCCTCCGGGTGGCGGCAATCCTCCGGGCGGCAGCACCACGCCTCCGGTCAGCTCGACGCTGACTCTGACGGCGTCGAACACGACGCCGGTCGTCGACTCGCTGGTCACCATCAGTGCAACGGCGACGCTCAACGGCGCGACGGTTCCGAATGGAACGGCCGTCGAGTTCGTGTCGAATGGCGGCGCGCTCGATGGCGGCGGCACTTCGATCATCAAGACGACCACGAACGGCGTCGCGACTGTGACGCTCACCGCATCCGCGGCGACCACGGTTCGCGTCTCCGCGACAGTGAACAACGTCAGCCGCACGGTCGACGTGACGTTCAGCGCGAAGCCGACGACGACGCCTCCGATTTCGACGGTCCCGTCGATCTCCAGCGT
>DASVNL010000478.1:0-2701 GCA_036383875.1 Thermoanaerobaculia bacterium | reverse complement strand
ATTTCCAACCCTGACGGCGTGCTGCAGCCCGGTACGACCGCAATCATCACGGTGAGGTGAAGAACCCCATGCGCTCACTCTCTGCCGTACTGCTGCTGCTCGTCGCCGCGCACGCACACGCGGATACACCACTGACCTTCGACGCCGCGCTGCAACGCGCAATGAAGCCGCGCGGCGTCGACACCGCGTTCAACGCCGGGATCTCGCGACTGCAGGAACCGATCGGACGGATGCTCCCGACATTGCGCGCCGAAGCTTCGGCGCAGCGCGCGGAGAACATCGAGATCGCGAATGCGGGCGCGGTCCGCTTCGACGCGCTGTCGGTGCTGCTCGCCGTCGACTATCCGCTGTTCGAAGGCGCAGCGCGCAATCGCCGCATCGCACTCGCGCGCACGTCCGGCCAACTGTTTCGCCGCCGCGCACTCGACGAAGCCGACGAAGTGTTTCGCGAGACGCTCGACGCGTTCATCGATCTGTACGTTGCGCAGCGGCGCATGGAGTTGATGTCGGACGGCGTGCAACACGCCGCAACGCTCCGCGAACGCGCTCGCACGATGCTCGACCTCGGGCAGATCACCACGACGACGGCCGCCAACTGGGAAGAACAGGCGCTCGCAACCGAATCGCAGCGGCTCGACTACGAGCTCGCACGACTCGACGCTGAGACGCGACTCAAACAACTCACCGGCGACCTGTCGAACGACACGCTCGTCGCATCACTCGATCTCGACCATGACGATCGCGGCGCGATTCAAACTGTCAGCCTAGAACGCCTCGTCGAGCGCGACGCAATCGTCGATCGCGCGACGTTGTACGAGGCACAGAAGCAGCTCATCGTCGAAGACCTCGAGTGGCAACGGCAGCCGAAGTTTCTCGTCTCCGCCTTTGGCGGCGTCGCGTCGGTGCCGGAGAGTTTTCGCAGCGCGACGAGCGACGGCGCGTACGGGATCTACGGCGTCCGCCTGTTGTTCACGCTCCCCTCCTCCGACGCCGCAGCCGCGATGCGACTCACCGAGGCGCGGCTCGAGCTGGAAGACGCGACGCGCATGAAAGCCGCGGCTGCAGCGGCAACGCGCACGCGCGGCAATCTGATGACGCTCTCGCTGAACGCGTCCGATCGTCGCGTGGAGTTGCTCGAGAAACAGATCGCGCTCGCGAAGCAGCGGCAGGAGTCGATGACGCGCCTCGTGCTGAGCGGCGTGCGCACGGAGTCGGACCTTTTCGACGCCGTGCTCGAGGTCGCGAAACGGGAAAGCGATCTGCTCGCGGTCCGCGCGGAACGCTGGCGGCTCGAACAGACCGCGCGCCAGGCGCAGATGCAGAAGAAGGCCGTTCTCGCCTCGGCAGCAACGGAGGGTTCCGTGCAGTGACGCCATCGGTCCTGATGACGACCGAGGGAACGTACCCGCATGCGGCGGGTGGCGTGAGCACGTGGTGCGATGCGCTGCTGCGCAACACGCCCGAAGTCCGCTACACGCTGCTGCCGCTGATGATGAACCCGCACATCGAGTTGAAGTACGAGCCGCCGCCGAACGTGCGGCGCATCCTCAACGTTCCGCTGTGGGGCATCGAAGAGCCGGCCGAGTTCATCACCGACATCCCGTTCGCGACGCTCTTCGATCGCAAGCGCCAAACGTCGGTGCACGCGATCGAAACGCAGTTCGTCCCGCTGCTGCGCGATTTTTTGCAGTGCGTGAACGAACAGTGCGATCCCGAACGATTCGGGCGGACGCTCGTCGCGATGGAGGACTACTTCCGCGCGTACGACTACAACGACACGTTCAAGTCGCCCGAGACGTGGCGTACGTTCCGCGCGACGATGGAAGCGTTCAGCAAGCAATCGCGCGAGCCGTTGCCCGGCGATGAACATCGCGCGCCGTCGCTGTTCGATCTCACCGAATGCCTTCGCTGGCTGTATCGATTTCTGATCGTGCTCAACGTCCGCGCACCGCGCGTGTCCGTCACGCACGCGACTGCCGCGGCCTTCTGCGGAATCCCGTGCATCACCGCGAAAGTGCGACACGGCACGCCGATGATCCTCACCGAGCACGGCGTTTACCTGCGCGAGCAATACCTCTTTCTCTCGCGCTTTCGCCGCCTCTTCTTCTGCAAACAATTTCTGCTGAATCTGATCGGGGCCGTGGTGCGCGCGAACTATCACTTCGCCGACGTCATCGCGCCGGTCTGTCACTACAACACGCGTTGGGAAGTCGCGCACGGCGCGGCACAGCAGAAGATCCGCGTGATCTACAACGGTGTCGATCCCGACGTGTGGACTGCCGCACCTGACCCGAACTCGCAACACGTCGTCGCGACCGCGCGCATCGATCCGCTCAAAGACATCGAGACATTCCTCCGCGTCGCAGCGCGCGTGCGCGACACGCATCGCAGCGCACGCTTCACGGTGTACGGCACGGTCGCGGACGAGACGTACTACAAGCGAGTGCTCGCATTGCGCGCGCATCTCAAGCTCGACGACATCGTCACGCTCGGCGCGCCGGCGCCCGATGTCGTCGCGGCGCTGCACTCCGCGGACATCGTGTTGCTCACGAGCATCTCCGAGGCGTTTCCGTACTCGGTGCTGGAGGCGATGTCGTGCGCGAAGGCGGTGGTCGCCAGCGACGTCGGCGGCGTCGGCGAGGCGCTCGAAGGCTGCGGCGTGCTCGTGAAGCCACGCGACGACGAGACGTTCGCGAACGAA
>DASVNL010000477.1:0-2755 GCA_036383875.1 Thermoanaerobaculia bacterium | reverse complement strand
CCGTCTTTGACGAGCGTGAATTCGAGATGCGGAATCGCGCCGCGCTCCTGCTCGATGCCGACCGGCACCTCGATCGCCCAGAACGGCTCTGCGTCGACGCGAATCGTGCGTTGCGTGATCGAGCCCGGACCGTAGCGGAATCCGCTGATCTCCTTCACGCCGGGCTTCGTCTCTTTGAAGATGCCCCACTTGATGATGTCGATGCTCTTGTGCTCGACGTACCAGCGGATGCCGAGCAGTCCCGTGAGCGGATCGTTGAAATTGAACTTGAGACTGTTGAACGTGAGCACCGTCGACGCGCCGCTCCACGCCGTCGGATCGAGACGCACGAGCATGCGCCGGTACGCTTCCTCCGAGCCAAAGTGCGAGCGCACATCCTCGACGCGCACGTACTCCGCGGAGTTCGGCCAGAGGTAGTTGAAGAACGGCGCGATGCGGAACGGCTCGCGATCGGCGCGCAGAAACTCCGTGGTCGGCGTCTGCGGCACGCGCGCCTGCTCCATCGTCAGGTACGGATGGAAACGTCCCGCGAGCAGTGCGAGATCGAACGCGATCGCCACCGCCGCGACTTCGAACAGCAATCGCTTACGCAATCGCGCCGCTGCGACGAAATATCCGACCGGCAGTGGCAGGAGCAATCCGACGCGCGCCAACGCGGAGTACTTGAAGCCCGGCACCTTCGACGCGAGCGTCGCGATGAGCGGCGCGCCGAACATGCAGCCGAGGACGAAGATCCCGATCGCGAGCCAGAACCAGCGCGTGCGTGCGCGACGATTCGCGAGTCCGAGAAACACGAGCGGAATCGTGAGCAGCCCGAGGTAGACCGTCGTCTCGACGTAGTTGTTGAGAAAACGCAGCGAGGGATCGCCGCGCCAGTCTTTGTATGCGGGATTGCCGAGGCGATCGGGAGAGATGAAGCTGCGCCAGTGCGACGCGGGGAACGTCGCGACGAGCGCGGTGCCCTGCCGCGCTTCGAGATAGCCGGAGCGCTTGAGCAGTTGCGCGAACGGGATCAGCGTCGGCAGCGCGATCAGCAACGCGATGATCACGCCGATCGCGCATCGCAGCGCGGGTCGCCAGCTCGCCTTCGCGTTGCGCACGAACAGCAGCGCCGCATACGCGCCGATCACCCACGCGCCGTACGCCATCGCCGCGGGGAATCCCGCGAGCGCGTACGACAACGCGATGAGCGCAATCAGCGCGACGGGCGTGCGTTTCCCTTTGAACGTCCGTCGCACGATCCACAACAGCGCGGGATAGAGCGCGGTCGCGTTGGTGATCTGCCACAGCCATCGCACGCTGTAGACGCCCGCGCCTGCGATCACGATCGCGCCGAGTGCGGCGCCGCGACGTCCGAGTTTCTCTTCGCGCAGCCACAAGTACGCGAAGAGAAACGAGAGGTTGAGTTTGAGAAAGACGATCGCCGTGAAGATCCACGTCTGCGGGATGAGCAGCGCCGGGATGAGGATGAACGGCGAGAGCACGGCCGCGGCGGACGAGCCCCAGCCCGGGATGCCGCTGCCGACGTATGGGTTCCAATGGAATGTGCGCCAGTCGTTGCGCACCAGCGACATCAGCGTGAAGTACGCGGTGGGCGGATCGTTGAGGAGTGAGTTCTGGGCCTGCTGCACGTCCGCGGGACGCATGAGGTTCCACGGATCGAAGTTGAAGAACACGTCGTTCGGCGACAGCGCGCGGCCCATGAAGATCACGGGAAAGAAGACGACGATGTTGTAGACCGCGAGCGCGATCAGCGCGGTGCGATGTTTTTTGAGTCGGCGGCGCAAGCGGCCTCAGTCTATCCTGCCGCCATGAAGAGAGTCCTCATCGCCGCCGACGTCGACCGCTCGTTCGAGGAGCGCGCAAACGGCGACGCGCGCTTCGCGATCGCGCGCAATCCGGTGCGCACGGAAGAGGAGCTGGCCAACGTGATCGGCGATGCCGAGGTGCTGGTGACGCGGGCGTACAACAAGGTGACGCGGCGCGTGATCGAGGCCGCCACGAATCTCGAGCTGATCGCGCAAGGCACGAGCGGCATCGACAACGTCGACCTCGACGCGGCGCGCGAGCGCGGCATCCGCGTGATCCACATGCCCGGTGTGAACGCGAACGCCGTCGCGGAGCTGGTGCTCGGCTTCATGATCGCGATGACGCGCACGGTTCCGTTCTACACGCGCGAAGTCGTGCACGGCCGCTTCGACCGCGACGACTGCGCCGATCGCCACGAGCTCTCCCACTTCCGCCTCGGCATCCTCGGCCTCGGCCACGTCGGCTCGCTCGTCTGCCGCTACGCATCCGCCTTCGGCATGCGCGTCTTCGCGTACGACCCGTACATCGAGAACTTCGGGGCCGCGACGCGCGTCGCCTCGCTCGAAGACCTCCTCGCGACGTCGGACATCCTCACGCTGCACGTCCCGCTGACGAGTGAAACGCGCAGCATCATCGGCGCACGCGAAATCGCGCTTCTAGGCACCGGCTCGTACCTCATCAATGCCTCCCGCGGCGAAGTCCTCGACCAGCAAGCCGCGTTCGACGCCCTCGCCTCCAACCACCTCGCCGGCCTCGCGCTCGACGTCTTCGACCCCGAACCGCCGCAGCGCACCTTCCCCGACGACCCTCGCCTCATCCTCACACCCCACATCGGTGGCTGTTCGTACGAAGTGAAGACGAGCGTCGGGGGAAAGCTGTTCGAGAAGATCGCGGAGCACTACGCCTGAATCCGATCACGCACGCGCTCAGCGGCTGGTGCCTCGCG
>DASVNL010000476.1:0-7960 GCA_036383875.1 Thermoanaerobaculia bacterium | reverse complement strand
GGACGGTTCGACTGCGCTCTACGACGCGATGGTCTTCTCGCTCCTGCAACTGCAGGGCGTGCCGGGCAAGCGCGCGCTCATCGTCCTCAGCGACGGTAAAGACTCGGGCAGCCGCTACACGCTCGACGACGTCGTGCACGTCGCGCGCGAGACCGGCGCATCGATCTACCTCGTGCTCCTCTCGTCGTCGACGCCCGCGCGTCTCAACGCGCTCGCGACTGAGTCGGGCGGCCGCGTGTGGGATCTGCGCGACACGAAACAACTCGACTCGATCTACGCGACCATCGCACGCGAGCTGCGTTCGCAGTATCGTTTGACGTTCCAGACCGCCGCGCGCGACCGCAATCAGTTCCGCCGCGTCGTGGTGCGCACGGAGTTGCCGGAGGTGAAGGTGAGAACGAGCTCGGGGTTTTTCCCGCGATGATGGCCGCGTGTCCGTACTGCGAGCGGCCGACCATCAGCCGCTGGCAGCGTCAGTTCGCGAGCACGGCGTTTCCTGCGACGTGCTCGTATTGCCACTCGCTCGTGGCGGAGCACCCGCGAGTGCTTTTCGCCGTCGCGACGACAATCCTGGGCCAGATCGTGTTCGCCGGCGCGGCCATCGCGGCGCTGATCATGAGGTCGTGGTTCGTGTTCGCAGGAAGCCTCCTCGCGGGCTGGAGCGTGATCGCCTGGTGGCGCGAGCCGCTGGTGGTCGTCACCGAGGAGCAGGTGCTGCGGTCTCGCGTCATGTTGGGGATGATCGCAGCTGTCCTCGTCGCATTCGCGTTCCTGATTCACAGCGATTCGTTGTAAACAAAAAGCCCCTCTCCGAAGAGAGGGGCTTTCGTTTTGAGTCGCGGATTGTGCTGGCTTACTTCGCGTGCGCGTGGTCGCTGCCGATGCGCATCGAGTAGAACGAGCGGTAGACGAACACGAACGACAGGAAGAGGAACACGGCCGACAGGATGCGCGTGAGGCCGCCCTGTCCGGCGCGCGTCATCTCGACCGCGAGCTCGACGGCGAGGAGGCCGAAGAGCGTCGTGAACTTGATGACCGGGTTCATCGCGACCGACGACGTGTCCTTGAACGGATCGCCGACGGTGTCGCCGACGACGACTGCCGCGTGCAGCGGCGTGCCCTTGGCCTTCATCTCGGTCTCGACGATCTTCTTCGCGTTGTCCCAGGCGCCGCCGGCGTTGGCCATGAAGATGGCCTGGTAGAGACCGAACAGCGCGATGGAGATCAGGTAGCCGATGAAGAAGAACGGCTCGAAGCAGGCGAAGGCGAGCGTCGAGAAGAAGATCGTGAGGAAGATGTTGAACATGCCCTTCTGCGCGTACTGCGTGCAGATGGCAACGACCTTCTTCGAGTCTTCGACCGAGGCTTTCGTCGCGCCGGAGTCGAGCTTGATGTTCTTCTTGATGAACTCGACGGCGCGATAGGCGCCGGTCGAAACGGCCTGCGTCGCTGCGCCGGTGAACCAGTAGATCACCGCGCCGCCGACGACGAGTCCGAGGAGGAACTGCGGGTGGAGGAGCGAGAGCTTCTCGATGTCCGTGGTCAGGCCGTTGGTGAGCATCACGATGATCGCGAAGATCATCGTGGTCGCGCCGACGACCGCCGTGCCGATGAGCACCGGCTTGGCCGTCGCCTTGAACGTGTTGCCCGCGCCGTCGTTCTCTTCGAGGAACTCTTTGCCCTTCTCCCACTGCGGAACGAAGCCGAAGTCGCGCTTCACTTCGTCGTTGATGTTAGGAAGGGTCTCGATGGTGGAGAGCTCGAAGACCGACTGCGCGTTGTCCGTGACCGGGCCGTACGAGTCGACGGCGATGGTCACGGGACCCATGCCGAGGAAGCCGAACGCCACGAGGCCGAACGCGAAGATCGCCGGAGCGATCATCAGCGCGCCCGCGCCGAGCGGGAAGGTGCCGGCGATCCAGGCAGCGATGCCCATCAGGCCGGCGATGACGATGCCCATCCAGTAGGCGGAGAAGTTACCGGCGATGAAGCCGGAGAGGATGTTGAGCGACGCGCCGCCTTCTTCCGAAGCCGTGACGACTTCGCGCACGTGGCGCGACTCGGTGGAGGTGAAGACTTTGACGAGCTCGGGGATGATCGCGCCGGCGAGCGTGCCGCAGGTGATGATCGTGGAGAGCTTCCACCACATCGTCGGATCGTTGCCGAGGTTCGGGATGAGCAGGTACGAGACGGCGTACGTCACGCCGACGGAGAGGATCGAGGTGAGCCACACGAGCGACGTGAGCGGCGCCTCGAAGTTCATCTTGTCCGCGTTGCCGTAGCGCGCTTTCGCGACCGCTTCGTTGATGAAGTACGACACCGCGGAGGTGACGATCATCAGGACGCGCATCACGAAGATCCACACCAGGAGCTGAACCTGAACGACCGGCTCAGTGACGGCGAGGAGGATGAAGGTAATGAGCGCGACGCCCGTGACGCCGTACGTTTCGAAGCCGTCGGCGGTGGGGCCGACCGAGTCACCGGCGTTGTCGCCGACGCAGTCCGCGATGACGCCCGGGTTGCGCGCGTCATCTTCCTGGATGTTGAAGACGATCTTCATGAGATCGGAGCCGATGTCGGCGATCTTGGTGAAGATGCCGCCCGCGATGCGCAGCGCGGCCGCGCCGAGCGACTCACCGATGGCGAAGCCGATGAACACCGCGCCGGCGTACTCGCGCGGCACGAAGAGCAGGATCGCCAGCATGATCACGAGCTCGGTCGAGATCAGCAGCATGCCGATCGACATACCGGCCTTGAGGGGGATCGAGTAGGTCGGGAACGGCTTGCCCTTCAGCGACGCGAACGCCGTGCGCGAGTTCGCGAACGTGTTGATGCGGATGCCGAACCAGGCCACACCGTAGCTGCCGGCGATGCCGACCAGACTGGCGACGAGGATGATGACCACGCGCGCCGCGTCGAAGTGACGCAGGAAGCCGAAGTACACCACCATGATCGCGCCGATGAACAGCTCGAGCAGGAGGATGAACTTGCCCTGCGTGACGAGATACGTCTTACAGGTCTCGTAGATCAGCTCCGAGATCTCGAGCATCGCGCGATGGACGGGCAGCGCTTTGAGCTGCATGTACATCGCGAGGCCGAACAACAGCCCGAGGACGCAGACGACGAGACCGCCGAGAAGGAGGCGGTTGCCGCCCATCCCGAGGAACTGCACGCTCCCCAGGTCGGGCAGCACGAGATTGGCCTCCGAGCGATGCTCGGTCGGGTGCTCCGCCGGCTTGGATTCGTCCGCTGCAACCGCGGGATCCCCCGCCGGATGCGACTCCTGCGCGACGGCGATTGCGCCGAACGCGAGGGTACCGATCAGCGCGACGAGCAGTACGCGCATATACCAGGACTTCATTGGTTTCCTCCGTTATTGGATGAGACTGACCCGGTGGGATCGGGCCAGAAAGGCGCGCGGATTGTAGCGGATTGGAAAAGTTCCGTCACCCGTGACGCAGATGTGTCATCCCGCGCCCTCGGCGCGGGATCCCCTCCAATCAGGGGATCCCGTGCTCTCGCACGGGATGACACGCAAACCTCACCGTTCGTCCAGCACGAGATCCGCCTCGACGTCGAGCGAAAACTTTCCGCGGCCCGTCGACGTGATCTGTACGTCGGGACACTTCTCGCGCAGCCGGTGCCGCAGCAGGATCAGCCGGCTCTCGAGGTTGTCCTTGATCTCCGGCAGCCCGAGCGACCGGTCCATGCGCAACTCGCGATTCGTGAATGCCGTGCGGCCTTCCTTTTTGTAGTCGCCGAGGAGCTTCCAGAGGATGCGGCCCGGGACGTTGCGGATGAGGTACTCGTTGTCGAGGAACACCGCGTCGTCGTCGCGGTAGTAGGTGAACGTGTGGCGGCGCGCCATGACCGGCGCTTGCACGGGCGGTGGTGGCGGCGGCGCGATGCGCACCTCCGCGGCCGGGCGCGACATCGTGTCGTCGAGTTGCGAGACGCGGTCGATGCCGAGGGCGATCTGGTTGGCGATGATCTCGAGGTAGGCCTCGTCCCATTCGCGGAACGCGACCGGATCGCGCGACTCCGCGGCCAGTGCGCCGACGAGCCGGTCTTCGATCATCAGCGGGAGAACGATGGCACTCTGCGCGTCCGGCAGTCCGGGGAGCGGGATCTCCGGACGGATCGAGAACGTGCCGGTGTCCATCACCGAGCGGCGCACCGCGCGGCCGTAGCGCAATCCTTCGTTCAGCGCGTTGAGGCGCAACACGCGACGCTCGCGCGCGACCGTGCCGATCACGCCTTCTCCGATCGCGACCTCGGCGCCGACGCCGCCGCCGTATCCGCGGCAGGCGATGGTCACGAGTCGCTGCGTGATCTCGTCGAGCAGCAGCACGAACGTGTGCTCGAAGCCGAAGTAGACGCTGAGCGCGTCGAGCGCGGCGGCGAGCAGCGTCTCGAGATCGTCGGCGCGATTGATGCGCTCGGAGATGAGCTGCAGTCCGCGCAGCTCCGTGCGCAAGCCGGTCACCGAGATCTCTTCGCTCGGCTGCTCGTGCGACTCCGTCAGAAAGTTCTCGACCTTCTCCGCCTTCACGACTTCGAAGATGTCCGCGGCGATGAGGCGGAACACGCCCTCCATCCCCGTGTGCGACGCGATCGCCTGAATGCGCATCGCCATCTGATCGAAGAGCGGCCCCGATTTTTCCGAGCGCTGAAAGCGAAGTCGCAGCCGGTACGCCTGCATGTTCAGCGGGTCGTACACCTCGACGGATGCGTTCGGGTTCTGGTCGAGATTGCGGCGCGTCTTGTTGAAGAACTGGCAGGACAGCGCGACGTGCGTGTCGTCGATGAGATGGATCTGGCTGACGTACGTGACGTTCGGCATGCCGGTCGCGTCGGCGGAGGCGACGAGACTCGGGATCACGCCCTGGAAGCAGCGGGAGATCTGCGTGAGCTTCATCGCAGCTCCTCGCCGGCTTTCGGGCCGGGCGTCTGATCGAACACCTGCTCGACCGAGACTTCGATCGCGAACGCGGGCCAGTGGGTGAGGCTGCGCGTGACGGTGCGCGGCAGGCCGAAGCTGTCGAGCGTATCGGCGAACGCCTCGAGTCTCTGCGCGACGAACTCGCGATCCTGCGACGCCGCGAGCTTCACGCCGCGCGTCAGGCCTTTGATCTGAATCGAGTGATGCGAGAGCGGCTCGGTGCACGAAACGGCGATGCGCCGCGTGGTCGCGAGGTTCGCGACGGTCTCGCCCGCCGTGGCGGCCGGGACGTAGACGGTGACGCTGTCGAAGTCGTCTTTCGAGTCGATGGCGACGCCGCGGCAGCAGCTCGGGACGCCTTCCGCATCGACGGTCGCGACGATGACCGAAATCCCACCATCTAAAAATGTTCTGAGTTTTTCCGAGGGCATGTGCGGGAGGGATTTTAGGATCTTTTTAAGATTCGGGAAGGGGGTCGTTTCGCATGGATGGCAGTCCTTACTGACGCGAGTCGGCAGGTAGGGAAACATCCGCCTGCCGCCTCTCCTCCTTTGTAGCTTCAGCACCTACAAGCGATCGAGGAGAGAGAAACGATGAGAAGCGTCTTCTTTGGGTTAGGTCTGCAATACGACGCCGGCGACGGTCCGTGCATCGCCATCAACAACTCGGGCCGGATCGTCGAAGTCCACAAAAACGAGCTCGGACTCACGATCTACTACCGCACCGGCCAGGTGAACCAGATGACGGTCGACTGGAGCCCGTCGGCGAACGAGCTCACGGGCGGCGTCGATCCCTCGGTGGCGCTCAACAACTCGAACCAGGTCGTCGAAGTGCACAAAAACGAGGCCGGGATCACGCTCTACTCGAGCACCGGCACGGTGAACTCCGACGGCACGATCCTCTGGAACGACACCGACGACTACACCTCCGGCATCACTCCCTCGGTCGCCCTCAACGACTCGGGTCAGGTCGTCGAAGTGCATCGCTCGGAGAAGACCACACGCCTCTACTACCGCTACGGAACGCTCGGCAGCTCGAACGTCGACTGGGAGTGGGACGACAACTACGACAACGGCCAGACGCCGAAGGTCGCGATCAACAACAGCGGCGACGTCATCGAGGTCCATCGCTCCGAGGTGTACGAGGATCTTTTCTACCACGTGGGAAAAATCAACGTGGACGACGAGAAGATCGACTTCGGCGCGAGCGAGCCGCTCGCCAGCGGCACCAATCCGACCTGCGCGCTGAACGACAACGGCGACGTGATCGTCGCGTGGGCGAAGGACGGACTGCTGTGGCAGCGCTTCGGGAAGATCAACACGTCGCTCAAGACGATCGAGTGGAACGGCGATGCGAAGGAGTACGAGAGCGGCGTCACGCCCTCCGTCGCGACGTCGAACAGCATGTCGATCGAAGCGCACGAAGGCGCGATCCTGAAAACACTGTGGGCGTCGACGTCGATCATCACCGATCGCGCGATCTGGATGACGGAGCGTCGCGCCGAGCTCGGATCGCGCACGATCCCGCAGCTCGTGCTGCCTGCATCACACGACTCCGCGATGTATCTCGACGGACTCGCGATCCTCGGCAAGACGCAGTACATGTCGATCTTCGATCAGCTCGAATACGGCATCCGCTACTTCGATCTGCGTCCGGAGAAGAGCGGCGACAAGATCATCATTCATCACGGGCCGATCGCCGGTCCAGATCTCTCCGTCGTGCTCGAGGACATCCGCAAGTACTGCTTGTTCGGCCACAAAGAGCTGATCATCATCGACTGGGGCGAGTTCACGAACTTCAACGCCACCGACTATCAGGCCTTCGTCGATCAGGTGAATGCGTCGATCGGCACGTGGCAGTTCAAGGGTCCGCTGCAGCCCGGCCAGCGTCTCGGCAACATCTCGCTCGCGACGTACACGCAGAACGGCCCGTGCATCATCTCGGCGATCGCGGACAACTGGGCGGTCAACAATCCGCAGGCGGGCTACTGGATCTATCGCAAATGCGATGACGCGGACTCGAACATCGGCGATCTCGTCGTGTACGACTACTACTCGGAGACCACGAGCTACGACGAGATGCGCGACGACCAGCTCTGGAAGTTCGATCACTACACCGGCAAGCAGAAAGACTTCCCGACGCTGCCGTGCGACATCTTTCTGCTCTCGTGGACGTGCACTCCGATCACCGGCGTCTGGTTCGAGTCCGTCGATCCGAATCGCAACCTCGGCAACGAGATCACCAAAGCCGCGATCCCGAACTCGTACGGCCAGATCATGAACGCGCTCTACGTCGACTACTGCGAATACGCGCGCGTCACCGACGTGAGCATCATCCAGAACGACGTGCAAAGTGCGCGCGTCGCGGCGTCGCCGAAGATGTCGATCAAGAAGGAGTCCGAGTCCGCGTCTACGAACGACGCGGTCGTCATTCCTGACTTCGGTGCGTCGCCGAAGCGTCCGACCGTCTGACGCGCAAACGAAAACGGCTCGGCGGAGACGATCCGCCGAGCCATTCGTGTGGGTCGCGCTGCGAGAGTCTTAGCTCTGCGGCGCGCGGATGTGAATCTCGACGCGACGATTGAGCTGGCGGCCTTCCGCCGAGTCGTTCGACGACTTCGGACGGAGCTCGCCGAAGCCGTAGACCGTCACGTTCGACGCGCGGACGCCGTTGTCGATCAGGTAGTCCGCGACGTTGCCGGCGCGCTGTTCCGAAAGGCGCTGGTTGTACGCCTCGGTGCCGGTCGAGTCGGTGTGACCTTCGACGACGATGATGTTGTCCGGATACTGCTCGAAGTTGTTGGCGAGGTCGCGCAGAGTTTCACGCGATGCCGCGCGCAACGCGGACGAGTCGGTATCGAACAGCACGTCGCTCGTGAGGCGGACATTGATCTCGCCTTCCGACGGACGCGAGACTTCCACGCCTTCGATCTGACGGAGCTCCTGCTCCTGCTTGTCCATGCGACGGCCGACTGCTGCGCCGACGGCGGCGCCGGCTGCGGCACCCACGACTGCGCCC
>DASVNL010000475.1:0-4481 GCA_036383875.1 Thermoanaerobaculia bacterium | reverse complement strand
CGCGAATTTGTACACGTACACGCCCGCGAATCCGACGACCGATGTCAGTGAAGCCGTCGAAGAGGCGCTCAATCGCAAGTCGTCGGCGTATGACAGCCATCCTGCGCCGGCCGATCGCTTCAAACTCGTGCACGCGTTGCCGCAGCCGCCGATTGCGGATCAACCGGATGACGCGATGCCCGCGTGGTCGCTGTTCACCGACCCGCTCGCAATTCAGCACCTCATGACCGAACAGGTGCGCGTCAACGTTCGCGCGAATTACGGCGTGGAAATCGTCGCGCCGGAGCCGGCATGAAACGCAATTTCCTGGGACTGTTCCTGATCATCGGCATCGCCCCTGCGGCGATGTCGATGACGTGCGATGAATTCAACGCGAAGTTGAAGACCACGTACGGCTTCGAACCGTCGAAGCTCGAAGAGGCCGCGCTGCCTGTAAAGACCGCGGAGATGGATGTCATCTGGCACGCGGTGCACGAAGACGCGACGCTCGTACCGTGCCTCAAGGCGGCATTGTCGACGACGTCGGACAATTGGTTCTTCTTCGACGGCACGCAATTGCTGATGGCGGTCGATCCTTCGAAGGAATCGAAGGAAACGCTCGTGCGCGCGCTGGGCCGCGTGAGTCTCGACGACGTCGATCTGCGCACGTGGGTCGAGCTGGCGTCGAAGCTCGGACTCGAAGGATTCGATACCGCGTCACTCGGGAAACGCTGGTTCAACCATCCGCGGGCCGAGTATTACCTGCCGGAGCATGGCGCGTTTCGCGTCGATCGCGGCACGGGCGCGATGTTCGTGTTCGGATCGATGGAGGAGAAATTCGCGACGCCCGCCATCGTCGAGCTGACGCGCGAGGGGAAGGGGCAGGCGAAGGACGTCGCGCTGATGTTGCTGTTGTTTCAGGCGACGCCTGAAGCGCTCGCGGCGCTGAAGACCATCAACACCGATGGACTGTCCGCGGACGTGTTGGCGAATCTGAACGCGGTCCTCAACAAGAGAGGCCTCATCGAGCCGCGAGAAAAACCGAAGACGACGCGCGCCGAATTCGTGAAGGCATTCACTGCGCTGCTCGCGGACGACGAGCAGCCGTTCGACGAGTTGATCATCGCCGTGCCGGACGGCGAGCACGACCTCGTTGCGGTCAGCACGGCCGAAGATGTCGAGCTGCTGCGCAAAGTGCGGCGGCACTACGCGGCGAAGGGCTCGCCGGAGGCGATGGAGTTCTACAAGCAATTCACGCAGATCCTGATGACGCTCGTCGTCAAAGAACCCGGAGCGAAGTCAAACGTAAACTAAGCATGCTGCCGCTCATCCTCGCGGTGTTTGTCTTCTGCTTCCTGCTCGAGCGGATGATCCCGGGATGGCGACTGCCGCGCGTTGAAACCTGGCCGCTGCGCGTGATTCTCATCAACGTCTTGCAGCTCGGCGTGGTGCTGCTCGCCGGACTCTCATGGGAGCGATGGCTGTCGAGCTGGTCGCTCTTTCACCTGTCGGCACACGTGCCCGCGATCCTCGGCGGGTTCATCGCGTACTTCATCGCGACGTTCGTGTTCTATTGGTGGCACCGCTGGCGTCACGAGTCCGACTTTCTGTGGCTCGGCTTTCATCAGATTCACCACAGCCCGCAGCGCATCGAAGTGATCACGTCGTTCTACAAGCATCCGCTCGAGATGACCGTCAACTCGATTCTCGGCGCGCTGATCGTCTACACGACCCTCGGCCTCGACCTCAAAGCAGGCGCGGTCTACACGGCCTTCACGGCACTCGGCGAATTTTTCTATCACACGAACGTGCGCACGCCACGCTGGGTCGGCTTCATCTTTCAACGCCCCGAAATGCATCGCATTCATCACGAATACGGGCGCCACAAGAACAACTACGGCGACTTCGTCTGGTGGGACATGCTGTTCGGCACGTACGAGAATCCGGCGCTCTTCACGACGTCGTGCGGCTTCGACGATGCACGCGAACAGCAGTTGCTGCCGATGCTTGCATTCCGCGACGTGCATCGCGACACGCCCGCGTAACTGCGTCATACTCTCCGCCATTCATGAAAAACGAAGCAGCGGAACCTCGTCTGGCCGCCATCCGGACGGGCGGCATTGCGCTCATCGCCGGTGCCGTCGCGTTCATGGGTGTGTTCGCGTATCTCGCCGCGAAGTTCAACTATCCCGACGTGCTCGATGGTCGCGCGGATGACGTGCTGCCCGCGCTCCTCGCGACGGGGGACGCCGGACGCGCCGCGTGGGCGATGTACGCGCTCTTGCCGTTGCTCTGGATTCCCGCGGCGGTTGGCGCATTTCACGCGTTGCGCGATCGAGGTGAAGGTCGCATGCAACTCGCGATGCTCTTCGCCGTCGTCTCGTCGACCGCCATGGTCCTCGGCCTGATGCGCTGGCCGAGCTTTCATTGGGAGCTCGCGCGTGCGTGGGCTGCGGAACCGGCAGCGCGTCCAGTGTTTCGCACGATCTTCAATGCTGCGAATTTGTATCTCGGCAACTACATCGGCGAATTTCTCGGCGAGTTCAGTGTGAGCGTGTTCTTCCTGCTGTCCGGAACCGCGATGTTGAAACGCGACAGCGGATTCGCGCGCTGGATCGGGTGGCTCGGCATCGTGACGGCGATTGCGGGATTGATCGGGATGTTTCGCAACGTGACCGGCGCCGTCGACGCGATCGCGGAAGTGAACAACTACCTGCTGCCGCTGTTCATGATCGTGTTCGGCTGGAGTCTGCTCGCGTACGCGAAGCGCAGTCGTGCGACTTCGCACACGACCGCGCATTGAACTCGTCTACTTGCTGGCGTACGTCTCGCTGCGACTCACTTCCTTCGCGCGTGCGATGAGGGTCATGAAGTCTCGGCGATCCTGATCGCGCGACGCGACCGCGGACGCGAGTTGCTCGACCGACTCGAACGTCGCTGTTCCTTTGTTCGGCGAGTCGCGCAGCAACAACCCCAATTGCGCGACTGCCGACGCGAGTCGCAGGTTCTCGGACATCGAGCCGGCGGCCGTCGCATTCACAGTGCGCGACAAGAGGCGGCTCGTGTCGCCGTCCGGATCTTTGTAACGCAGCTTCACGGTCGCGAGCTCGCCGGAGCCGCCCTGCGTCGATGCCGACTGATACTTCAGCGGATCGACGGACGCGCCCGGGATTTCCTGACCCGGAGGAACGATCTCGTACAGCGCAGTCACGGAGTGGCCGGCGCCGAGCTCGCCCGCGTCTTTCTTGTCGTCATTGAAGTCCTGACTCTCGAGCACGCGATTTTCATAGCCGATCAGGCGATACGCGCCGACGGTCGCGGGATTGAACTCGACCTGGATCTTCACGTCTTTCGCGATCGTGAACAGCGTCCCTCCCATTTCCCGCACCAGCGTCTTCCGCGCCTCGGCCAGTGAATCGATGTACGCGTAATTGCCGTTGCCCTTGTCGGCCAGCAGCTCCATCTTCGAGTCTTTGATGTTGCCGGTGCCGAAGCCGAGGACGGTGAGAAAGATGCCGTCGTTGCGGCGGGATTCGATGAGGCGCTGCAACTCGCCGTCGCTGGTCACGCCGACGTTGAAATCGCCGTCCGTCGCGAGAATCACGCGATTGTTCGCCTTGCGGCTGTAGTTTTCTTTCGCGACGTCGTACGCAGTGACGATGCCTTGCGCACCCGCGGTGGAACCGCCGGCTTCGAGTTGCTCGATCGCGGCGAGGATTTCACCTTTGCGCGCGCCGGACGTCGAGGGGAGAACGAGACCAGCGCTGCCCGCGTACGTCACGATGGCCACGCGATCTTCCTCGCGCAGTTGATCGACGAGCAGTTGCATACCGGCCTTCACGAGCGGCAGCTTGTCCGGCGACATCATCGAGCCCGACGTGTCGAGCAGGAAGACGAGGTTGTTCGGCGGCAGTTCCTTCGTCTCCATCCGCTCGCCCTGCAGGCCGATGAGCATCAGCTTGTGCTTGTCGTTCCACGGACACGCGGCCAGCTCCGTGGTGATCGAGAACGGCGCGTTCGTCGGATCGGGATAGTCGTACGTAAAGTAGTTGACCATCTCCTCGATACGCACCGCGTCGCGCGGCGGACGTTGTCCGCTGGTGAGAAAGCGGCGCACGTTCGCGTACGACGCGCGGTCGACGTCGATCGAGAACGTGGAGAGAGGCTGATCGCCGGGCCGGTAGAACGGGTTCTCCTCGAATCGCCCGTACTCCTCGGTGTTGTGCTCCATTTCCACATCGGGCACGGTGACGGCCATCGGCGCGTAGCCCATGGCGTTGCCGTCCTTCTCGTAGAGCTTCGCAACGGAGCCCGGTTGCTGCATCGGGCGCACGCGTTGCGGCGGCGGCGTGATGGTCGACGTGGTTTCCTCGTGTTTCTGTGCGCAGGCCAGTGTGAGAAGAATCAGCGCGCTGAGGGCTAGTGCAGTTCGTCGCATGAGAGAGTGCTCCTTCCGCTCGACTTAGACGAGGAGATCGAGCGGAAGGAAACCAGCGATCAGA
>DASVNL010000474.1:0-9466 GCA_036383875.1 Thermoanaerobaculia bacterium | reverse complement strand
GCATCGCTGCTCGCGCTCGACGAGCATCGCGCACTCGCGACGACGGACATCGTGCGCGCGGTGCATCGCGAATATCGCAAGAGCGGCGCGGTCTGCCCGCTGCCGTACGAGATCGCCGTCGAGGCCTAGCGCATGCCTTCCGCCCTGCGCCGCAAGCCGCTGCCCAAACCGTCGCCGGAGAGCGATCCGCGCTACCGGCGCGTGATGGAGCAGCTCAAGCAGGGCGCGGCGCGAACGAAGAAGCATCCACCTGCTGCGAAGAAAGCCGCAGACGCTGCGAAGGCCGCGAAAGGTCCGCCGAACGAGCGCGTCGCGGGCGGCAAGGCGAAGCAGGTCGACAAGATCAAAGAGGCGAAGGAAGGGAAGCCCGAACAGGCGTCTTTCCTCAGCATCCTCCGCGCGGAGATCGAGAAGGTCATGCCGAAGACGCTCGGCGCGACCGACAACTTCGACTCGACCGCGCAGCAGATGAAGGGCGGCCTCAAAGGAAACGTCGCCGATCAGAAAGACAAGTCGACGCAGGACGTCTCCGGCGCATCGAAGGCAACGCCCGGACCGGCAGGCGAGGCGAAGGCCGGCGGCAGTGTCCCGCCCGAAGCCGCGGGCGCGGCGCCGAACGTTGCGGCGTCGGAGGGGATGCCGTCGCCGAAGAGCGAGGCGGATGTTTCGCTGCAGGATTCGAAGCAGGACGTCGACGCGCAGATGAACGAGGCCGAGGTCACGCCGACGCAGTTGCAGAAGGCGAATGACCCGCGGTTCTCCGCCGTGCTCGACGCGAAAGGCAAAGTCGCGCAGAACGCCGACGCCGGACCCGGCAAATATCGCGCACAGGAAAAGGCGACGCTCTCGAGCACAGCAGCGAAGGCGACGTCGAGCGCGAAGGCCGGCGCGGCAGCGATGCTCGGCGTGCGCACCGGCGGCAACGCGAAAGTCCTCTCGCGACAGGAGAAGCAGAAAGCCGACGACGAGAAGAAACGCAAAGACGTCGTCGACAAGATCGAGTCGATCTACACCGCGACGAAGGGTCGCGTCGAAGCGAAGCTCAACGCGCTCGACGGCGAAGTGAACGGGATGTTCGACCGCGGCGTCGACGCCGCGCTCAACGCGATGACGAGCTTCGTCAACGCGCGCATCCGCAAATACAAGATCGATCGCTACCTCTCGATCCCGCTGCTCGGCCTCGCCGCATGGGTCAAAGACCAGTTCATGGGTCTGCCCGACGAGGTGAACGCGTTCTACGAACAGGGACGGCAACTGTTCCAGTCGCAGATGGACGCGCTGATCGTGCGCGTCGCGAACGTCGTCGAGACGCGGCTGCGCGAGGCGAAGCAGGAAGTCGCGAAAGGGCAGCAGCAGATCAAAGACTTCGTCGCGTCGCAGCCGAAGGATCTGCAGGCCGTCGCGAAAGCCGCGGCGTCCGAGGTGAATAGCAAGTTCGAAGAGCTCGAGCGCGGGATCGAGGACAAGAAGAACTCCCTCGCGCAATCGCTCGCGCAGAAATACAAGGAAGGCTTCGACAAGGCCAACGAAGCCCTGAAGAAGATTCAGGACGAGAACAAGGGTCTCGTGCAGGCGTTCGCCGAAAAGCTCGGCGAAGTGATCAAGGCGATCATGGAGTTCAAGGCGAAACTCCAGGCCATCCTTGCGAAGGGCGAGGCCACGATCAAGCTGATCATCGCCGACCCGATCGGCTTCCTCGGCAATCTCATCGCCGCGGTGAAAGGCGGTCTCAACGCCTTCGTCGGCAACATCTGGACGCACCTCAAGAAAGGCTTCATGGCCTGGCTGTTCGGCAACATGCCGCCGGGCGTCGCGCCGCCGAGCGACCTCTCACTCCCGTCGATTTTCAAACTCGTGCTGGGCGTCCTCGGCATCACGTACGACCGCATGCGCGCGAAAGCCGTGAAGCTCCTCGGCGAGCGCACGGTTGGTCTGATCGAGAAACTCGTCTCGTACATTCAGACGCTGATCGGCGGCGGTCCGGCTGCGTTGTGGGAGCAGGTCAAAGGCGATCTCGCCACGCTCAAAGGGATGGTCATCGACGCCATTCAGGACTGGCTCATCACGACCATCGTCAAGAACGCGATCGCGAAGATCGTGTCGATGTTCAACCCGGCCGGCGCGATCATCCAGGCCATCATGGCGATCTACAACATCGTCATGTTCGTGATCGAGCGCGCCGCGCAGATCATGACCTTCGTCGAGTCGGTCATCAACAGCGTCCACGCCATCGCGACGGGCGCCATCGGCGGCGCGATCAAAGCCGTCGAAAGCGCACTCGCCAACGCCATCCCGATCGTCATCGGATTCCTCGCGAGACTCATCGGCCTCGGCGGTATCAGCCAGAAGATCCGCGAGTTCATCACGCGCGTGCAAGCCAAAGTCGACGCGGCGATCGACAAGGTCCTGAAGAAGATCGTCGACACAGTGAAGAAGCTCTTCGGCAAGGTGACCGGCAAGGACAAGAAGCCCGACGAGCGCACGCCGCAACAGAAAGAAGCGGATCTCAAGAAGGCCGTCGCCGAAGCCGCGCCGTTGCTCAAGGAGAAGGACACCAAGCCGCGCAAGATCCGCTCGAAGCTGTCGAAGATCAAAGAGCGCTTCAAGCTCACGCAGCTCGAGCTGAAGGCGGACGAGAAGAACAAGTTCCACCTCCACGCCGAAGTCAATCCGATCTACGACGGTCCGATCCTCTTCATCGCGGACCTCGACGAGATCCTGATCGGAGCGTCGGCCGATGCGAAGGCGCGCCTCAAAGCCGCGGTCGCGCGCGCCGCGAACGAGCAGGCCGCGCTCGAGAAGATCATGAGCGTGCTCGTCTCGACGACGGACCTGAAGCCCGGCAAGACGATCTCGATGAGCGGCCAGGCCGTCACGCCGGCGATCGTCAAACCCTCGCCCGCGGACATCCTGACGATCAGCGGCTGGGGCAGCGTCACGGATGCGCGGCGCAAGTACGCGCAAGGCAAGCAGCTCGTGCTCGAGATGAACGTGCCGCTCGTGCGCTCGTGGATCGTCGCGAATGCCGCGGGCCTCGCGAAGTTCGGCTACACCACCGCGCCGCATCCGTTCGACTTCCGCGCCGTCGATCCGAACACGCAGCAGAAGCAAGTCTGGAGAGGCTCGTACTTCCAGTCGCACGCGGAGAAGCAGTCGTTCATCAGCGCGCTCGAAGGTCTCAGCACCGAGATCGACAAACTCACGGGCGAGTCGAAGAATATGAAGAAGACCGGCGAAGGGCCGATCGTCACGGGCGCGGTGTCGCGGCCGGTGTGCTCGACGGACTGCTTCCCGTTCATGCGCGCCGCCGCACAGTTGACCGGCGCCGCGATCGTCCTCGCCGATCCGCAAGGCGTCTGGATTTTCGAGCCGAGCGGCTTCGTGATTCTGAAAGTGAAAGCAGGCACGACTCCTCCAGGGATGAAGTGAGACACGATGAACAACGAACTGCAGACGCTCATCACCCGCGGCCGCGACATCCTCGCCAACGATCCCGACGGCCATCTTCCGCTCGGCATTCGCCAGGCAATCTGGGCGACGCTCGATCGCGACAAACGCGTCCGGCTTGCGATCGCATCGGCGCGACGCGTCGCGCCTTCGTGGAACGCGGAGCTTCGACCTGCATTCACTGCCGATCTGCTCGAAGCCGCGGAGGTCGCGCTCTCAGATCCGTCTGAAGCGGATGAAGCACGCGAGCTCGCGGACGAGGCCTGGACGACGTTGCTCGACGTCACAGGAAGCGACCGCGCGATCCTCGCGGGTTTCGCGACAGTCGCCGCGTTGATCGCAGCGGCGATGGACGAGCAGTTCGACGCGAACGACCTCGATCTCTCACGTATCGAAGAAGAAGATCCCGAATCGCGCGACGCCGCCGCGTACGCCGCGATGTCCGCGGCCGGCGGCGAGCTTGCCGCAGACGAAGCGGATCCCGAAGCGCGTCGCGAGTTCTGGAACTGGTGGCTGAACGAAGCCGCCGCGATTACGCGCTGATGCCCGTGTACTCGCGACGTCCCGAGCCCGGCGTGTAGAGCGGCGCGAGGGTGCTGTGCGCCTCGAACACGCTGTCCGGCAATCGCGTGACGCGTGGATCGGCTGCAGCGTCGAGCACCTTCTCGATGCGCAGACGTGAGACTTCCAACTGTTCCGCGAGTGCGGCGTCGCGCGAGGCTTCTTCTGCGGTGGCGCGGGCGAGGTCGAAGGCGCGAGTCGTATCGGTCCAGTGCGCGCAGACCGCGAGGATGTCGCAGCCGGCGACGATCGCGCGTGGTGCGGCGAGCGGATCGTCGAAGTAGGGGGCGATCGCTTTCATGCCGAGGTCGTCGGAGATGACGGCGCCGTCGAAGTGGAGCTCGTCGCGAAGAATGCCGGTGAGGATGCGCGAGGAGATCGTGCCCGGATGATCGGGATCGACGTTGTCGTAGATCACGTGCGCGGACATCGCGAGCTTCACGCGCGACAACGTTGCGTTGTAAGGCACGAGCTCGCGCACGCGCATCTCTTCGATCGTCTCGTCGACGTGCGGCAGTGCGAAGTGCGAGTCGGCATCCGTGTCGCCATGACCCGGGAAGTGTTTCGGACACGCGAGCACACCTTCGGCCTGCATCGCATCGAGGAACGCCAGTGCGGCGTTCGTCACGACTTGCGGACTGCTGCCGAACGCGCGCTCCGCGATGACCGGGTTCGTCGGATTCGTGTCGATGTCGACGACCGGCGCGAAGTTCACGTTCACGCCGAGCGACGACAGCTCGATGCCCACCGCGCGTCCGACTTCCGCGGCCTCGGTAACCCAGTTGCACGCGAAGTCGTAGCGCGTGATCGGCGCGGGCGGACGCACGACGCGGCCACCTTCGTGATCGATGCCGACGAGAAACTTCTCGCGGCCGATGTACTCGCGCACGCCGTCGATGAGCTGCGCGTACTCCGCGAGCCAGTCGTCGTACGGCAGGTCCTGCCGGAAATTCGCTTTGAAGAGAATCACGCCCGCGGGATGGATCGAGGAGAGGAGGCGCTTGTCGTGATCGGTGAGGACCGTCGACGCCTGGAGCCCGAGGACGAAATTGTGACCGTACCGCGTGAGTGAGTGCGATGACATCGGTGGCGAATGTTACGCGGTGTGCAGGGTCGCTGCCATTACGATGCGTGGCGATGCACGAACCTCAGTACGCCTTCGCCGATCTCGCACTGTCGCGACGCCTGGAGCGCTGCGAAGCAAGCGCGAACGCGGCGCTCATCGAAGCGCGTGCGCGACTCTCGCCGCAGAGCGGCGCGGCGTGGATCGAATGCGCCGGCGCGTACGCGATGTTCGACGGCGTCGGCTCGCCGCTCACGCAGACGTTCGGACTCGGCGTGTTCGAAACGCCGAAAGACGCCGACCTCGATCGCATCGAAACGTTCTTCCACGAACGCGAGGCCGGCGTGTTCCATGAAGTCTCACCGATTGCGCCGCCCGAGGTGATGCAGTTGCTCGTCACGCGCGGCTATCAGCCGGTCGAGCTGACGTCGGTCATGCATCAGCCGCTCAAGCGCAGCACGTTGCCCACGAGCGAAGTGAAGACGCGCATCGCGACGGACGATGAGTCCGAGTTGTGGGCGGAGACGGCGGCGAAGGGCTGGGGCGAGACGCCCGAACTGACAGCCTTCATCCGCGACCTCGGCCGCATCAGCGCCGACGCGGAAGGCGTGTGGTCCTTCATCGCGGAGCTCGATGGTCGCGCGGTCGGCACCGGTGCGCTCGTGATGCATGACGGCGTCGCGCTGCTCGCGGGCGCGAGCACGATCCCCGAGGCGCGCAATCGCGGCGCACAACGCGCGCTGCTCGAGGCGCGATTGCATTACGCGGCGGAGCACGGCTGCGATCTCGCGATGATGTGCGCGGCGCCGGGGAGCACGTCGCAGCGAAACGCGGAGCGACGCGGGTTTCGCATCGCGTACACGCGCATCAAGTGGGGGAAGTGACGGAGCGCCGCGAACGGCGCTCCGTCGAGATGCAGAGTCCTACAGGTACGGGCGGTACGTCGACGCGTAGTTGACCATGCGATTCGCCTGGCCGGACGTGAAGAGGTACATGCACGAGTCGTAGGTGTAATCCATGTAGTTCTCGATCGGATCGTTGCCGGAGATCGAGGTGCAGGTGTTGCGGCCGGTCGGGCAACCGGAAGCGGCCGAGGCTTCGGCCCAGGTGTCGGCGACCATGTCGCCGCTGGTGGTGTTGTTGCCGGTGCCGCAGCCGCCCTGGAACGTGTGGTACAGGCCGAGCCAGTGGCCGACTTCATGAACGGCCGTGTCGCCGAGGTGATACGGCGAGGCGGTGCCGCCATTGATCGACGAGTGGAGGATGACCACGCCGTCCATGCGGGGGCTGCCGGCGCGATTCCACGGGAACGTCGCCCAGCCGAGGAGGCCGCCGCCCGGCGCTGCGGTGTAGAAGTTCAGCACGTAGCGCGAGTCGTTCGCGTTGCCGTTGTCGCCGGTGTTGTAGTTGTACTTCGCCTGCTGCTCGGCCGTGGAGCCGGGCGCCATCGTGTACCAGGTGCCATTGTTGACGCGCGACGTCGTGCCGCGCACGAACGTGAAGCCGCGGCCGCTGTACGCGGAGTTCAGCGTGGAGATCTGCGAGTTCAGGCGCGAGTCCGACACGTCGCCGGCGCCGCTGGCGCTGCGGATGACGTGGAAGTTCACGGTGATCGAGACCGGGCTGGCGATCGACTGGATGCCGACGAGCGGCGAGAGCATGGCGTCTTCGTTGAACTTCGCTTCGACCATCGCGGCTTCGATCGGATCGAGGTCCGGCGTCACGCAGCGGGGCACGTTGCGGAGGAACGCTTCTTCATCGGTGTAGACCTGACCTTCGAACGTGAACTCGCCGCGATTCGCGCCGCGATCCGCACGCTGGAAGGGGTTGTCCTGCGCAAACGCGACCGACGCAACCAGGAGCAGCAGCACCATGACCATGAGCTTCTTCATTCACTTTTCTCCTTTTCCGTGGGCCCGGCGGAAGAGCGAGGGAAATGCCACGCGTGCTGCGCGATAAGAATCAAAGAGTTACGTTCGATCACGTCTCGAAGCGGGGCACCGACTGACCCGATGCACGAAAAACGGCGGGTCAAACCGAGGCCACTGGGTCACAAACGGACCTATGCGTGGACGTATGGATGGATGGCAGTCGATCCGGATAGATGGCTGGTCGCAAATTTCCGCCCATCCACTTTCGTATAGCGACCGTAGTTCAGCGGGTGGTGGTACGCTGCCCCGCGTTCCCGAGAGAGCTGTAGAGAGCAGCGGCGACGGTAGTCCGGGCGTGTGGCGGTGGCGGCGCGCGCTGAATCCAAACCTGGAGCCGACATTGCGAACTTTCCCGTTCCGCCTGGTGCTTCTCCTCGTCCTTTTGACCGGCGCTGCCTCCCGCGCGAGCGCGGCCTGCGGCACGACCTACACCCTCAACCCGGCCGTCCCCGCGACCGCGAACTGGACCGACACCAGCGCGTGGGTCCCGGTCGGATATCCGGGATCAGGCGTCAATGACTGCGTCGACAGCGGCACCGGCGTGACGACCACACTCATCGTCAACAGCGCGATCCCGAACGCAGTCGCCGGCATTCAGTGGCATTGCACCGGCTGCATCATCGACGTCACGACGGGCGGCCAGTTGAACGTGAGCGTCACCGGCGTCGTCGACAACGGCGCGTTCATCGCCGTCGACGGCGGCACGCTCACCGTCGACGCGCCGATGCCGTCCGGCCTCGCATTCAACAGCGGCACATCGCTCTACCTCAAAAGCGGAACACTTGCCGGCAGCGGAACCGTCTACATCGAGCCAGGCGCGACGTTGGAGATGCCCTTCGCGACCGCGCCCGTCATCGACACGGTGTACGTCGAGAACGAAGGCACGATCAATCTCACGCCGAACGCCGTCACGACGCTGACGCTCGCGAACGGCGCGACGCTCAGCAATCTCAGCGGCGCCACGCTCAACATCGACACGAACGTTTCCCTCATCGACAACAGCGGCGGCGGCACGATCAGCAATGGCGGCGGTCTCGTGACCCTCAACGGCGGCGGCACGACGACGCTCAACGTCGCGCTGTACAACAGCGGCGCGACGGGCGTGCAGATCACCGACGGCGAGCTCGCGGTGCAAGGCGGCGGCAGCGGCGACGCGCCGTTCAGCGTCGGCGGCGACTCCGTCCTCTCGTTCCCGTCGAACAGCTACGCGACGACCACGAACGGCGTGATCAGCGGCAGCGGCACGCTCGCCATCACCGGCGGCACGCTCACCCTCGGCGGCCTCGCAGAGATCGGCCACTTCGCGATGACCGCCGGCACGCTGACCGGCAACGGATTCCTCACCGCCGCGTCGACCTTCGACTGGTCCGGCGGAACACTCACCGGCACCGGCACGACGCAGATCGAAGGCACCGGCGTCGGAACGTTCGACGGCGCGAACGCCGCGATGAACGTCGACGGTCGTCCGTTCGACAACTACGGCACCATCTTCTACACCGCGACCACGAACCCGCTCACGCTCCTCAACGGCGCGGTCTTCGCGAACTACGGCTCGTTCGTCATCCAGGACGACGGCGGTGTCGCATGCGACTGCACCGTTCCGCCGCTGTTCCGCAATTCGCCCAACGGCCAGTTCTACAAGAGCAGCGGCGCCGGCACGAGCGCGATCGACGTGCCGTTCTCGAACGACTACGGCGTCGCGATCTACTCCGGCGTGCTCGAGTTCAACAACGACGGCACGCACAACGGCAACTTCTTCGGCCTGAACGGCACCGAGCTGCGCTTCACCGGCGACCATACGTTCGACAACAGCTCGATCTACAGCGAAGGCGACGTTTCGTTCATCGGCGGGACGACCGACATCGCGAGCAGCTACGAAGTGAACGGCACCACGACGCTCAACGGCGGCACGCTGAGCATCACGTCGAGTGGAGCGAAGACGAAAGACTTCGTGCTCGTCACCGGCACGCTCGACGTCGACGACTTCTCGATGCACGGCAACGGCACGTGGTCGTGCGGCACGATCGACGGCGCATCATTCACCGTCACCGACACCGGCACGCTCACGATCGACGGCGCGAACTCGACCATGTACCTCGCCGTCGACACGCTGACGAACGACGGAACGATCCTCTACACCGCCACCGACGTCTCCGGCAACGCGCTCACCTTCGACGACGGCACGCTCGTCAACAACGGTCTCTTCGACATTCAAAGCGACGCGCCGATCGATCTCGAAAACATCATCGTCCTCAACGCGCTCACGCCCACGCCAGCCGCAAACGCGATCTACAACCTCGGCACGTTTCAGAAGTCGAGCATCGGCACGACGAGCGTCGAGCCTGACTTCTACACCGAGGGCACGCTCAGTGCGCAGGACGGCACGCTCGAATTTCTCAACGACTTCGAACAGAGCGGCGGCGAGACCATCCTCGAAGGCGGCAGCATCTCCGGCGACTTCGAG
>DASVNL010000473.1:0-1821 GCA_036383875.1 Thermoanaerobaculia bacterium | reverse complement strand
GCAGACCTCGGCAAGTCGGGCCATCGCAATTTCCGCCGACGCACAACTGATGCTCACCGGAATGCAGGTGCGCAATGCCGGGAGCGGCACACTCGTGAGGACGTTCGTCACGGGCTACAGCGGCTCCAACGTCAACGCCGTTGCGTTTTCGCCGGACAGCAAGCTCGCCGCGATCGGGATTCAATCCTTCAATCGAAATCTCTTCCTGTTTCGCGTGTCGGATGGAACGCGACTGGCCGGTCCGCTGTCTCCACACAGCAACGGCGTTACGTGTCTGGCGTTCTCGCCATCCGGTCAATTACTCGCCTCGGGCGGAATGGACGGAACCGTCAAGCTCTGGCACCTCCCCGACATGACGCTGCTTCGCACGCTCAATGGCGGAGTCGGCTATCGTCCGCGCGTCTTCGCCACGTTGTTCTCGAAAGACGGCGCCACGATCGCCCTCGCCGGTCAAGGCGGCGTGATGCAGTACCGCGTCACCGATGGACAGTTCCTGCGACAACTCACAACCGTGAGCACACTGTCCCTCGCCCTCTCCGCCAACGGCGTCGTCCTCGCCTCGGGCAGCAACCGCATCGATCAATACGGCCAATGCACCGACTGCTCGATCAAGATCTGGCGCATGTCGGACGGCCTGGCCTGGGGGACGATCCCCGGCAACAACAACGGCGTCCGCGCGCTCGCGTTTTCACCCGACCAGACAAAACTCGCCGCAGGCTCCGGCGATCGTGAGTACAACGGGAGCGTCCGCTTTTACAGCATGAGCACCGGCCAGCTCTTGACCGAGTGGCGGCAGGATCCCAACAACCCGTCGTCGTACATCACGGCCGTCGCCTTCGCGCCGTTCGGACGGCTGTTCGCGTACGCGCGACAGGACGCGCAAGTCATCGCGAGATTCGCGCCGTAGCGTCACGCCGACTTGCGGTCGTGCTTCCTCTGACAGAGAAGCACGTCCTTGACGTGTTCCTCGATCCAGCGATTGAGCGCCGCGAGGCGTTTCGCGCATTCGCGGCCGCTCGCGGTGAGCGTGTACTCGACGCGCGGCGGGATGACCGGGAAGCTCTTGCGCTCCACGAGGCCGTCGCGCTCGAGGTGCTTGAGCGTTTGCGCGAGCATCTTCTCCGTGACGCCGCCGATGCCGTCGCGCAGCTCGGAGAAGCGCTTCGTGCCGTCCTGCAGGCGGGTCAGGATCAGGCCGCCCCAGCGGCCGGTGATGTGTCCGAGGATCTCGCGGGAGGGGCAGTCCTCGTTGAAGACGTTTCCGCGTTCGGGGAGTTTGGCCAGTTGGATGCTCATGGTGCGTAGCTTACTCGAAAGTGCGTACTTCCGAAAAGTTAGTGACTCTCCTATCGTTCGTGTCGGAGGCTTCATCACATGAACCGATTCGAAGAACACATCGTCCTCGTCACCGGCGGCAACAGCGGCATCGGCCTGGCCACCGCGAAGGCATTCGCGAAGGAAGGGGCCACGGTCGTCGTCACCGGCCGGGATCAGGACTCGCTCGACCGCGCGCAGAAAGAGCTCGGGCCGAACGGCCTGGCCGTCCGCGCCGACGTCGCCAGCAACGACGACCTGGACCGGCTCTACGCCCTCATTCGCGAAAAGTACGGCCGCATCGACGTGCTCTTCGCCAACGCCGGCATCGCGCGATTCCAGCCCACCGCCGACGTCAGCGAGTCGACGTACGACGACATCATGTCGATCAACGTGCGCGGTCTCTTCTTCACGCTGCAGAAGGCGCTGCCGCTCCTCTCCGATGGCGGCGCCGTCGTGCTCAACGCGTCCGTCGCCGGGCACATGGCGACTGAAGTGGGCAACGTC
>DASVNL010000472.1:0-13221 GCA_036383875.1 Thermoanaerobaculia bacterium | reverse complement strand
CCGCCCGACGTGCGGACGTCGACGTTGTAGCGCGACGGAACGCGAACGTTCCACTGCACTTCGTAGTCGCCGCCCCAGTCGAAGAAGCCCCAGTCGTGATCGTCGTTCTTGCTGTCGATGATCACGTCGTTGCCCTGCTGTTCGAATGTGATCTTGTGATCCTTGAAGCGATCTTCACCGGCGCGGCCGCGCGCTTTGCGCGTGATCTCCACGGCGACACCGGTGCCGCCCGAAACGATCTTGATGCTGCCGATGCTCGCGTCGAGGTGCAGCGTTCCTCCCTCAGACACGGTGAATCCCTTACGAATGACGTCCTCGGAGGCGAGGACCGGAATGGTGAGAAGAATCGAGATGGCGAGAGTCCCCAGGCGTCGCATGGCACTTCCTCCTGTGTTCTCAAGCCATGTACGCCGTGGTTGGCGAAAAGTTTGAAGTAAGATCCGCGCCATGCCGATCGACGACGCAGGGTTCAAGCTGGCGATGTCGCATTTCGCGAGCGGAGTCACCGTGGTGACGACCGAGCACGAGGGCACTCGCTTCGGGATGACCGTCGCGTCGTTCGCCTCGCTCTCGCTTCATCCGCCGCTCGTGCTCGTGTGCATCGAAAAGAATGTGAAATCGCACGACGCCATCGCGAACGCGAAGAAGTTCGGCGTCAGCATTCTCAGCAAAGAGCAGGCGGACATTTCGAATCGCTTCGCCTCGCGCCGCGACGACAAGTTCGAAGGCGTCGCCGTGCGCACCGGCGAGCTCGGTGTGCCGCTCATCGACGGCGCGCTCTGCGCGCTCGAGTGCAAGCTCCACGCGTCGCTTCCCGGCGGCGATCACACCATCTTCGTCGGCGAGGTCGTCGACGCCCAATCCAATGAATCCGCTCCGCTTGTTTACTTCCGCAGCGGGTACCGCGAGCTGACGTAAACGTGAACGACATGTCTGAGACCCTGCGCGCCACGTTCCGGCGCGTCCTGCGGCTGGAGAACCGCCGCATCGTCATCCGCCCCGGCCGCATCGAGCGCATCCACGGGTTCGAATCGAAGATCTTCGCGAACGCACGCGAGATCACGATCTATCTGCCGGCCGGCTACGACGAAAACCTCGAACGCCGCTATCCCGTGCTGTATCTGCAGGACGGACAGAATCTCTTCGACGCCGAACGCGCGTACGTGCCGGGCAATCACTGGCGCGTGCAGGAAGCAGCGGACGCCGCGATCGGCGAGCGCACGGCGTCGCCGATGATCATCGTCGGCGTCGATCACGCCGGACCCGCACGCATCGACGAGTACACGCCGACGCGCGACGCGAAGCACAACGGCGGCGGTCGCGCGGATGACTACGGCCGCTTTCTCGCCGAAGAATTGAAGCCCGCGATCGACGCTGCGTTTCGCACGTTGCCCGATCGCGAGAACACCGCGATCGGTGGATCGTCGCTGGGCGGTCTCGTCTCGCTGCATCTCGCGGTGACACGTCCCGACGTTTTCGGCCGCGCCGCGGTGATGTCGCCGTCGGTGTGGTGGGCGGACCGCGCGGTGCTGACCACGGTCGACGCGTTCCGAGAACAGCCTCCGCGCATGTGGCTCGACATCGGCGGACGCGAAGGCGTCGAGGCGCTGCATGACGTGCGCAGGTTGCGCGAAGTGATCGCGCGCAAGGGCTGGAGCGACGAGACGTTCCACTATTTCGAAGATCGCCGCGCCGATCACAGCGAGCGCGCGTGGGCGAAGCGCATCCGGCCGGTGCTGGAGTTTTTGTTCCCGCCCGCGTAGTTTCGGCAGCCAGATGAGCGTTCGCGACACGCTCGGGCGTCCGATTCACGATCTGCGAGTCTCGGTCACCGATCGCTGCAACTTTCGCTGCCCGTACTGCATGCCGAAAGAAGTGTTCGGCCGCGACTTCGCGTTTCTGCATCGCGAAGAGCTGCTGACGTTCGAGGAAATCGCGCGACTCTCCCGCATCTTCGTCCGCCTCGGCGTCGAGAAGATCCGGCTCACCGGCGGCGAGCCACTCCTGCGCCGCGATCTCGAATCGCTCGTCGCGCAACTCGCGCACGTCGAGGATCTCGCGCTGACGACGAACGGCGCGCTGCTCACGCGCGAGAAAGCGCGCGCGCTCAAAGACGCGGGCTTGAAACGCGTGACGGTCAGTCTCGACGCGCTCGACGATGCGATCTTCCGCGCGATGAACGACGTCGACTTTCCGGTGTCGCGCGTGCTCGATGCGATCGACGCCGCGTCCGACGCGGGACTCGCGCCGGTGAAGATCGACTGCGTCGTGAAGCGCGGCGTGAACGAAGGCGAGATCGTCCCGCTCGCGCGCCGCTTTCGCGGCACCGGACACATCGTGCGCTTCATCGAATACATGGACGTCGGCAACACGAACGGCTGGCGTCTCGACGACGTCGTGCCCGCGCGCGAAGTGCTCGCGACGTTGCAGCGCGAGTGGCCGATGGTCGCGGCGGAGCCGAACTACTTCGGCGAAGTCGCAGAGCGTTGGCGTTACGTCGACGGCGCCAGCGAAGTCGGAATCATCACGTCGGTGTCGCAACCGTTTTGCGGATCGTGCACACGCGCGCGACTCTCCGCGAACGGCGTCTTGTATCTCTGTTTGTTCGCGAGTCACGGCACCGATCTCCGCGCGCTGCTGCGCGGCGGCGCAAGCGACGACGCGATCTTCGACGTGCTTACGAACGTGTGGCGCGGTCGTGGCGATCGCTACTCGGAGATTCGTTCCGAGGCGACGCGCGATTTACCGAAGGTCGAGATGAGTCACATCGGCGGCTAGCGCGAAAGCGCCGCCATCCCCGCGACGAACAGGTTCTTCCCGCCCTGCGACGGATGCCGCACTTTCGTGTGCGCGATGTCCATCTTCCCCAGCGACGCCGACGCGTGATTGCCGATCGCGACGACGTGCTCGAACGTGAAGAGTCGCATCAGGCGTTCGATGAAGCGTCGCCCGATCTCGAGCTCCGACGACGTCGGCGCGCGATTCGACTGCGGATTGCCCGCGTGAAACGGGTGAAACGGAAAGGCGTTCCACAGCAATGGCAACGGCGTGATCTCGCGAATCGTCGACCACACCATCGTCGCGCTGGCCTCGGTCGAAAGTCGCGGGCCGGACGTTGCTTTGCGATAGCCGTGGTCGGCGCCGAGGACGTGGCCGTCGCGCGTGTCGACTCCGCCGAGCATCACGCTTTCACTCACGAACGCGATGCCGGTGAGTCGTCCGCCGCGATAACTCACTGCCTCGCCGATCAGCAGCGTGTTCGTCCCGATCGCATCGAGCTCGTCGAGATACAGGCGGAGATTGCGGCGTCGCACGGCGTTCTCCTGCAAGTCGCCCGTTGTGCGCGACCACTGGTTGGTCGCGCGATCGGTGAGCTCGATGGAGGAGAGTTCGTTGATCAGTGAATCGAAGCGGCGGGACATGCGGCGCGGATTGTAAAAGCTAATGTCGCGCTGATCTCCGGCGTGGTCCCACGGGCTTCGTGTCGACGATGCGGTAGATCGCGCCGTTCTCGTAATCGGTGACGTAAACCTCGCCGTTGAGATCCTCGCCGAACGTGCTGATCGAGAACGATGTGTTGATGAGCACACGCGTCGAGATCGCGTTCGTCGTCGCGTCGCGGACGCTGCCCCAGATCACGCCGCTGCAAAGGTCGCCGTAGATGTATGTGCCGTGCAGTCGTGGCGACTCGCCGCCGCGATACACGTAGCCGCCCGTGACCGAGCATCCGCCGGTGGCGTGGCTGTATTCGACGACGGGCAGCACGAGCGAGCCGTCGTTGCAACTCGACGGCGGATTGAAGCAGTGCGTCCCTTCCATCCTGCGCCAGCCGTAGTTCTCGCCGCCGATGCTCGAAGCGCTCTGAAAGTTGATCTCCTCCCACTGACCCTGGCCGACGTCCGCGATCCAGAGGTCGCCGGTCGCGCGATCGAACGAGAAGCGCCACGGGTTGCGCAGTCCGTACGACCAGATCTCCGCGCGGCGCGACGCTTGTCCGACGAACGGATTCGTCGGCGGGATCGTGTACGTGTCGGCATTGACGTCGATGCGCAACATCTTGCCCAGAAGGTCGAGGAGATTTTGTGCGCGATTGCCGGGATCGTTCGCGGAGCCGCCGTCGCCCATCCCGATGTACAGATAGCCGTCCGGACCGAACTGCAGCTGTCCGCCGTTGTGATTCGAGAACGGTTGCTCGATGAACAGCAGTTGCCGGAACGAGCTCGCATCCGCGCGATTCGGATCGCCCGACACGCTGAAGCGCGCGATCACGGTGTGGCCGTTGAGATCGGTGTAGTTGACGAAGAAGAAGCCGTTGGTCTTGTACTGCGGATGAAACGCGACGCTCAGCAGTCCGCGCTCGCCGCCGCTGCGCACGCGCGAGCGGATGTCGAGAAAGGGATCGGGCAGGATGCGCGTGCCGTCCCAGATCACGACGCGTCCTTCCTGCAACGTGATGAACAGACGCGAGTCGCCGGCGTGCGTGATCGCCACGGGATTCGTGAGTCCGGACACGAACGGCGCAAGCGCCACGGTCGGCACGTCGTCCGCGACTGCGACAGTCGCAAGTAAGAGAACGGTGGCGAAGACCAGCAGGGGTCGGTTCATGACCGTCGTTTCATGCAAGTTCGGTACGGTTCTTGAGATTGAAACCCATCAGGAGGCAACTCTATGGGAACGATTAACCAGCCGAAACCGAGTTCACCGGGCTCGCCGCAGCCGGACCAGCAGCCGCTGCAGCCGGGCGGCCCGGCGCGCTCGGCGTCGAACTCCGCCCGCACCGACCGTCCGAACATCCAGACGCCGGAGAAATCGGAAGCCGAGATTCACGGCAAACGCGAGTAGTTGAACGAACCGGAGAGGACGCGCAAAACTCGCGCAGCGAGTCGTAAACTCGCGCCATGCGAGTGCGCGCGTTCTCTCTTTTCCTTTCGCTCGTCGTCTCGTTCGCAGTCTTCGCGCAGAACCAGGCCGCGAAGATCCGCGAGCTCGAGACGTTCTTCGAGCGCGAGATGAAATCGCAGCAGATGCCGGCGATCTCCGTCGCCGTGAAGCACGGCGATTTCACATGGTCCCGCGGATTCGGCCTCGCCGACGTCGATAACGACGTGCGCGCAACGGAGCAGTCGTCGTATCGCATGGCCTCGGTGACGAAGCCGATGACCGCCGTCGCGATCCTCAAGCTCGCCGACGAAGGAAAGATCGACCTCGATGCCGAGGTGCAGACGTACGTTCCGTACTTTCCGAAGAAAGCGAAACCGGTGACGGTGCGCCAACTGCTCTCGCACATGGGCGGCATCAGTCACTACAAGAACTACGACAAAGAAGGTCGCATCAAGGATCCGAAGAACACGCGCGAGGCGATCGCGATCTTCGAGGACTTCGATTTGATCAACGAGCCGGGCACCGCGTACAACTACTCGAGCTACGGCTACAACCTCCTCGGCGCCGTGATCGAAGGCGCGAGCGGCAAGTCGTACGCCGAGTACCTCACTGAAAACGTGTGGAAGCCGCTCGGCATGACGTCGACACGCATGGATGATCCGCGCGCGCTGATCCCGCATCGCGTGACCGGCTACGTGCTGGAGCGCGGCCAGCTCAAACGTTCCGAGTACGTCGACATCAGCTCGCGCTTCGGCGGCGGCGGAACGCGCTCGACGGTCATCGACATGGTGCGTTTTCTCGAAGGACTCGCGGCCGGCAAGATCCTCAAGACCGCGACGCGCGATCAGGCCTGGACGATGGCGCAGACGCGCGATCGCCACTACGTGCACTACGGCTACGGCTTCGGTCTCTACTCGCGCAACGGCCGCTACGTCGTCGCGCACGGCGGCTCGCAACAGGAGACGCGCACGTCGATGTCGTATCTCGCCGACGCGAAGTTGTACATCGCGCTCGCGTCGAACTTCGAGAACGCGGACCTCGGCCGCTTCGAAAGCAAGATCCTCGAAGTGCTCCTCGGCGATCCCGCAATGCCCGGCCTGCGCGGCTCGAACGTCGATGACGATCGCGCGCTCGCGGCGCTGACGAGCATCTACGACAACGGACTCGCGTACTACTCGCGCAATCGCCGCGCTATGACGACCGATCCGCGCGAGCTCCAGGCTGCGTTCACGTATCTCGCGACCTCGCTCGACGATCCCGCGAAGATCGACGAAGGCGCACATCCCGCGTCCGGCGAGCCACTCACGAAGATCGGCTCGTACATCGCCGCGACGCTCGCGTCGAAGGGAAGTCTCGATGCGTATCACCGCGAAGGACCGTTGCGCTTCATCAGCGACTTCGCCGCGTCGGGCAGCACGCCGAACTTCGACGAGTCGTTCGTGCGACGCGTGCAGGGTTGGCAGAACGCGTGGAACGGCGTGACTCCCGCGATGCGCACGCTCAATCTTTCGGAGCCCGGATCACTCGCGGAGATCGAGAAGCTCGCAGGCATTTCCGTGAAGCCCGACTACGTCGGCGAGCTCCTCGGACTCGGCGAGGCCGCCGCGCTCGATCAGGACATGGCCAAGGCGACGCGCATCGCGACCGCCGGCGTTGCCGCGTATCCGACATCGCCATCGCTGCATGGTTTCCTCGGCATCCTGCAACTGCTCGCCGGCGATCACGAGGGCGGGATGAAGCATCTGCGCAAGTCGCTCGAGCTCGAGCCCACGGGCTACGCCAGTGCGCGTAACCTCGAGCGCATCGCGAATTCAACGCCCGAGGCTGTGGCGACGGTGGTGCGAAAAGCGAAGCAGGAGTTGCACGGAAATTAGACGTTGTCGCGCTCGAAGGCTGCGACGTCTTCGAGCGCGGCGCGCGCGCGAGTCACATTGCGGCCCGCGATGTCGTCGAGCAGTCGCTGCATGAACGGCGACTGCACGGGGACGTGTCGCGCGATCCAGATCATCGCGACGAGGAACAGCACGCCGAACACGAAGTTGCTGATCAGCCATGCAGGCGATGCGATCGCGTAGAGGTCGATGCCGAGGATCGCTTTGAGAAACACGATGAGCATCGGCAGCCAGAGCAGCGGCGCGAGCCACAACACCCACTTCGTCGTCGCGATGCGACTCACGCGCACGGTTTCGATTTTCTTCTGCAGCGACACGACCGGCGCGCTGTAGTCGACGGAGCGCAGCGTGACCAGCTCGTGGATCGACGCGGCGAACATCGCGATCGCGGAGATGTGCAACACGAGCGCGGGCGCGGCGAAGCGAACCTCGAGGATGTGATCGGCAAGGAACGAACCGATGGCCAGCAGCACGAAAAAGGTCATCGCGATCGACGCGCTCGTGATCCACGTCAGATTGCGCAACGCACTTTCGGTGCGACCGAGCATCGAGTTGCGCACGAGTCGCGTGTTGAGGTGCAGGGTCGCGTCGAGCTTGCGGTCGAGGTCCTGCCAGCGGGCTTTGAGGTCATCGAGTTCCATCGATTTCTCCTTTGAGGCGTTCTTTGATGCGGCCGATCTTCGTGGCGACGTTGGTGGCGGTGATGCCGAGGATTTCGGCGATGGCGGCGTGATCGTGGCCGTCGAGGTAGAGGAGGATCAGCGCTTTGTTCAGCGGCTCGAGGCCTTCGATGAGCCAGCGCAGCACGCGCAGTTCATCGCTTTCGGACTCCGGCGCGGCGAGCTCGAACATCGGCTCGTCGAGCGGCACACGATCGCGCGTGCGACGGCTCTCACCGCGATGAAACGAGATCGCGACGTTCATCGCGATGCGATACATCCACGTCGAGAAGCGGAAGCGTGAGTCGTAGCGCGCGAACGATCGCCACAACTGAATGACGATCTCCTGTTCGAGATCCCGCCGGTCCTCGGCGTCGCGGCACCAGGAGCTCGCGACTTTGTAGAGGATCTTGCGATGCTCATCGAGGAGGCCGAGGAAGCGCTCCTCACTCACGACTGCGTTCATGCTCTGTGATTCGCCGGGAACTGGCGAATCATCACACGCGCGCAAAAAAAACGGCGGGCCGAGGCCCGCCGTTCGCGTTCGTTGTCGAGAGTTACGCCGCGGGAGGCGGCGGGAAGAGGAGGTCGAGCTTGATCAGGACGTTGTCCTTGATCAGATCGTCGGCCATGCCTTTGTAGTTGATGCCCCAGTCATGGCGATTGATCGTGAACTCGCTCTGCGTTCGCACGCCCTCGGGCGTCGTCGTCGCGGTCACGGGGATCGTCACTTCCTTCTGCACACCGTGCAGGTCGAGCGTTCCCTTCAGCTCGTGCGTCGCGCCGTTCGGCGAGCCCGCGGGCAGCGCCGTCAGCGACGTCGAGGTGAACGTGGCCTTCGGATACTTCGCGACGTCGAAGAAGTCGGCGCTCAGGAGATGCTTCGTGAGGTCCGGCGTGTCCGTCTCGATCGAGTTCAGATCGATGTCGAACTTCACGCCCTGCGGCTGTCCGCCGGCGTACGTGATCGTGCCGTCGAACGAGTTGAACTTTCCTTTGTGGTCGCGGGTGACCTTCGCGCCGACGAAGTTGATCGAGCTCTTTTCCTTGAGCACGTTCGCCGTGATGGCGTTCGTGGACGCGGCCGTGGTCGTGTCGACGGTCGCGGTCGTCGCGGACGATTCCGTGACTTCGGCGGCCGGTTTGTCGGCCAGCTCGCTCTTCTGGCAAGCGGGGAGGATGAGCAACGAGAGGGCGAGGATGAGACTGCTGGACTTCATGGATTCTCCTTCTTTCAATGTAACGACCTGTGCGCTGGCGAGAATCACGCCAGATCGAAGAGCAAAAACTCGGACGCGGCCGCGCCGCCCGTGATCTTCAGTGACGTTTCGTTCTCGATCTGCGCGCCGTCACCCGCTTTGAGCGTGACGCCATTCACCTCGACGCTGCCGCGCGCGACCTGAATCCACGCGCCGCGTTTCGCCGCGAGTGCGTGCTCGACGCTCTGGCCTTCGTCGAGGATCGAGGAGTAGAGCCGCGCATCCTGATGGATCTTCAACGCACCGTTCTCCGCGTCCGGCGAGACGACCAGCTTCAATTGATTACGACGCTCGTCGTCGGAGAAGAGTTTCTGTTCGTAGCCCGGCGTGATGCCACCGCGCTCGGGCATGATCCAGATTTGGAAGAAGTGCACGGGATCGGTCTCCGAGCCGTTGAACTCGCTGTGCACGACGCCGGTGCCTGCGCTCATGCGCTGCACTTCGCCGCGACGCAGCACGCCTTCGCCGCCCGTGCTGTCTTTGTGCGCGAGTGCGCCTTCCATCACGATGGACACGATCTCCATGTTGTCGTGCTGGTGCGCGCCGAACCCGCGGCCCGGCGCCACCGTGTCTTCATTGATCACGCGCAACGAGCGAAAGCCCATGTTCTTCGGGTCGTAGTAGTTCGCGAACGAGAAGGTGTGGTGCGAGGTCAGCCAGCCGTGCCGGCCGGTGCCGCGATCGTTGGATTTGCGAATCGTGATCATCTGAGCTTCCCTTGTTGCTGCGCCCTGCCAGTGATTGTGAATCTTTTACGCCTGCACGGCCTGAAGTTCGATTTCGATGCGGACGTCGTTCGCGACGACGACACCGCCTGTTTCGAGCGCCTGGTTCCACACGAGGCCCCAGTCGCGGCGATCGATCTTCGTCGTGGCGCGCGCTCCGATTCGGGTGCCGCCCCACGGATCCTTGCCCGTGCCTTCGAACGTTCCGTCGAGCGTCACTTCCTTCGTCACGCCGCGGATCGTGAGATCGCCGACGATTCGGAACTTGTCACCTTCCTGCGCGAACGCGCCTTCGACGCGCTTGCTGCGGAACGTGAGGTTCGGGTGCGTCTCGACATCGAGGAAGTCGGCGGAGCGCAGGTGCGCGTCGCGATCGGCGACGCCGGTGTCGAGCGACGCCGCGGCGATCTCGACGTTCACCGTCGAGTTCGACGGATTCTCGTTGTCGACTTCGATCGTCCCCTTCACGTCCTTGAAACGGCCGCGCACGGTCGTGAACATCAGGTGCTTCACTCCGAGCTCGACGGCGCTGTGCGTCGCGTCGATGTTCCAGGTGGTGGTCTTCGTTTCGGTGGCTGTCGTCATGGTCTTCGTCTCCCTTTGCCCGCTGTCAACGGTAGTCGCCACGACAATATTCCTCACAACGACTAACCGCATGCGGAGTATAAATTGGCCGGTCGCTGTTTGCCTCAGTGCGATGAAGCTCAAAGACGAAATCAAGCAGAAGAAGCCGTTTCCCACCGTCCAGGAAGAGGCGATCCTCTCGGTGTTGCGCACGGCCGATCAGCTCACGGCAGCGAACACTGAGGTGTTGCGGGGCGCGAACCTCAGCCACTCGCAATACAACGTCCTGCGGATCTTGCGCGGCGCGGGCGCGGAAGGGTTGCCATGCGGCGAGATCTCGGAGCGGATGATCCGCCGCGATCCCGACCTCACGCGATTGCTCGATCGTTTGGAAACGCGCGGTCTCGTGTCGCGAGCGCGCGGAGTCGCGGATCGTCGCGTCGTGCGCGCGTCCATTACTGAGGAAGGACTCGCGTTGCTCGCGTCGCTCGACGCGCCGCTTCAGGCGGGGATTCAGTCGCTGCTCGCGCATGTCGCGCACGAGCGGCTGGTCACGCTGATCGAGATCCTCGAAGAGATCCGCGTGTCAGATCGCGACGATCGTGACTGAGATGCCGTTGAGCGCCGCGTTGCCCGACACCGCATCGACCGCGAGCGCATCGGACAGGTCGTTGTAACTCACGCCGGCGTTCTGTTCGGCGAGCCCGAGACGCGTGCCGGCGCGATGGTGACCGAAGCCGTGCGGCAGACTGACGACGCCGGGCATCAGCGCATCGCTGGCCTGCACGATCGTCTGCACGGAGCCGACGCGCGCGCGGACTTCGACGCCTTGTCCGTCGGCAAGTCCGAGTCGCGCGACGTCGTCGGGATGCATCATCAGCTGATCGCGCCGCGGTCCTTTGATCAGCCGATGCGAGCCATGCATCCACGAATTGTTGCTGCGCAGATGGCGGCGGCCGATCAACAAGAACGCGCCGTCCGCGCGTTGATCGTTGAATCGCGCGACGTCGGCGAGAACGGCGTCCGGCGCGCAATCGATCTTGCCGTCCGCGGTTTCGAGGCGATCGAACAATGAAGGCTCGAGTGCGCCAAGGTCGAGACCGTGCGTGGCGTTGCGAAGCGTGTCCATCGAGACTGTTGATGCGCGCGCGAGGATGCCCGCGACGGTTTGCGTGGTCGAGCGCGCGGGCTTCGTTTCGCGTTCGAGCTTCGCGCCCAATCGATCGGTGAGTGCGCCGAGGATTTCCCAGTCGTAGCGTTCGTCGTCGGTGCGTGGCCAGATCGCGTCGTTGAGCCGCGCGACGTTGCGGATCGCGAGCGCGTTGAAGATGAAGTCGTAGTGATCGTGCTGGAGGCTCGACGCGGGCGGCAGGATCACGTTCGCGTGGCGCGTCGTCTCGTTGAGGTAGATGTCGATCGAAACCATGAACTCGAGCGAGGCCAGCGCCTCGTCGAGTTGGCGGCCGTCCGGCGTCGAGAGGACGGGGTTGCCGGCGATCGTCACGACGCCCCGAATCTGGCCGTCGCCGGGCGTGAGCACTTCTTCCGCGAACACCGCGACCGGCAACTCGCCGCCCGCTTCGGGCAGGCCGCGCACGCGCGACGTCCAGCGTCCGAACGAACCGCGACGTGTGCCCGGTCCGGTGATGGGCAACAGTGGCTGCGTCGGCAGCACGCCGCCGATGCGATCGAGATTGCCGGTGACGAGATTCAGAAGCTGAATCAGCCACTGATTGAGCGTGCCGAATGATTGCAGCGACGTGCCGACGCGCCCGTAGATCGCAGCGGATGGCGCGGCCGCGAGCTCGCGCGCGATGCGGCGAATCGTGTCCGCATCGATGCCGGTGATCGACGCCGCGACGTCCGGCGTCATGTGTGCGATCGCGTCGAGCGCGCGATCGAGTCCGCGCACACGATCCGGCTGCGCGACGCGCATCAGCTCTTCATCGCGCAACACGTTGAGCAACGCCATCAGGAACGCCGCGTCAGTCGCGGGCCGGATGAAGTGATGCTCCGATGCGACGTCCGCGGTCTCGGTGCGCCGCGGATCGATGACGACGACCTTGCCGCCGCGCGCGCGAATCGCAGCGAGGCGCTTCGTCACATCGGGCGCGGTCATCAGGCTGCCGTTCGACGCGACTGGATTCGCGCCGAGGATGAGGAAGTAGTCGGTGCGGTCGATGTCGGGGATCGGAATGAGGAACTGATGCCCGTACATCAGCAGCGCGATCAACTGATGCGGCAACTGATCGACGGACGTCGCGCTGAACACATTGCGCGACTGCAGCACGCGCGCAAGTTGCGGGACATTGAAGAGCGTCCCGGAGTTGTGCACCGACGGGTTGCCGATGTACGTCGCCACGCCATCGTTCCCATGCTTGCGCTGAACGCCCGCTAACCCTTCCGCCGCAATCTCGATCGCCTCATCCCACACCGCCTCGCGCCACGTCGAACCCTCGCGAACCATCGGCCGCCGCAGCCGGTTCGGATCCTCATGAATGTCGATGAGCGCCACACCCTTCGGACAAATGTGCCCGCGCGAAAACGGATCCTGCGCATCGCCGCGAATCGAGATGACGCGATCCCCGTCGACTTTGAGCTCCAGCCCACAAATCGCCTCACAGAGATTGCACGCACGGAACACCGTCCGGACCTCGGATGTGGTCATGAGCGCGGATTGTGGGGGAGGGTGGGAGTTCGGGGAAGGAGGGGCGATTCAGTGGGCGCGTTGGAGAGACAAATTGGTGGAGGTGGCGGGAGTTGAACCCGCGTCCGAAAACAGTGGCAGCCTGGCTACTACATGCTTGTCTCTCCGTTTAATCTCGTTCGTGTCTTGTCCGGAGAGCGGGAACCGGACACGAACCAGCCTCTTGATCTCGTGACGCGCGCGTAGGCGTTGCGCGCATCACCAGCTCACATCATGACGCTCGGCCCCTCCGCCGTGAGCAGGCGGCGGGCGAGCGCTCACAGGTTTTTAGGCTGCGAGAGCGAAATCGTTATTCGCGTTTATGTTTTTCGATCGGTTTTACGAGCGAATCGAGCTCGGCATGCAACCATGACCCCGACGTGTTCCCGTCGAAGCCGGTGCACCCCCAATTTGTCAACGAACTGGCGAGGAAAACGGGAACGGAGGTGGGAGAATTTCGCGGATGCTCGAAGACATCGTACGGCGCGCGTTTGACGAGGACCTTCCCGACATCACCAGCGAGGCGATCTTCGACCGCGACGACCGCGGCTCGGC
>DASVNL010000471.1:0-4622 GCA_036383875.1 Thermoanaerobaculia bacterium | reverse complement strand
GCCGTGTCGTCGATGACGTTCACGAGGATGCCGCGCTCGCGACAGTCGCGCGCGATCTGTGCGTTGACGTCGGCGACGTTCGTCGCGGCGATGACGAGCGTCGCGCCTTCGAGATCGCTCGCGTCGTACGCTTTCTGCTTTCGCGTGACCCGTTCGTCGAATTCGACAAAGTCCGGTGCGATCACCGTGACGTGCGCACCGGAGCGCAGCAGCATCTCCGCTTTGCGCGCGCTGACGGCGCCGCCGCCGACGATCACGACGGTGCGGCCTTCGAGGTCGAGGAAGATCGGGTAGTAGCTCATGCGACTCGCGAGCCTCGTCGCACGAAAATGTACAGCGCGAGCAGCGATGCAATCGAGATCGCAGCGCTCGCGGCGATGAGCGGGTTCGAGTAGCGCATCTCGACCACGTGACGTCCGGGCGGCACGACTACGCCCTGGTAGCCGATGTTCGTGACGATCGCGTTCGTCTCGACGCCGTCGATGGTGATGCGCCAGTACTTGTGCGGCGTCACGCTCATCACGAGAAACGCGCGGCCGCTGGCTTCGACGTCGAGCGTGGCGCTCTGCGTCGTCTCGCGGACGCCGCGAATGCGCGCGGGCGCAGGCGTGAACGCCTCGCCTTCGATGAACGTCATGCCCGGGACGTACTTGGTGTTCAGCAGGCTCGCGACGAAGTCGCGGCGATCGCGGATCGGGATGAGCTGGCGCGCGAACCAGTAGCGCGGGTTGTTTCCGACGAAGCGGAACTCGACCGGTTGCACGTCGCGCACGACGCGATTCGCTTCCGCGAACGCGCGGCCCGCGTCGCGAAACACGCCGATGTACGCGACGTTGGACATCGACACCGCCGGCTGCAACCAGCGATTCGGCGCGCGTTCGGAGACTTCGGCGAGCGCATGCCGGAAGTCGTCCGAGGGTGTCAGCGACGTGATGTCGAAGTCGTTGTCGAGCACGAGCCGGAAGCCGTGCGACGATGCCGCGTACGGCGCGACGACGTTGCGGATCATCCAGTAGCCGTCGGGTTGCGGGCGGTAGTACGGATCGCTTTTCGCGGCGGAGCCGATGTCGCTGCCGAGGTGGTAGAGACGGTAGTCGTCGCGATTGGGGGGAAGGTTGCGGAGCGCGGCGGGCACGTCGTAGTAGGACGCGTGCGCGTGCGGCGCGAGTCGCGGCACGAGACTGCCGATGTCGGCGAACACGAACAGCACGAGCAGCGCGCGCCACAACGCGGGACGCATGCGCGTCGCGGCGAAGAGCAATAGCAACAGTGCGAGTCCGCGCGCAGCGGCGATCATCCAGCCTTGCTGCGCGATCGGCAGCATCTTCGATGTGTCGATGCCGTCGGGCACGCGCCATGTGCGGCGGAAGATCGTTTCGAAGAGCGGCGTGTAGCCGATCATCGCGATCGTCGCGGCGACGCCGGTGATCGCGAGCACAGCGATGAGTGCGGCGCGACGTGCGCGTGCGTCGCCGCGGATGACGTCATCGATCGCGCGTGCCGCGAAGACGATGCTCGCGAAGACGCCGATGATCACGAACTTCTCGGTGTAGCGGATCGCGTTCGCGATGCCTGCGTCGTACGCGAGTCGCAGCAGCGGCGTGTTCACGCCGATCGCCGCGATGAACGAGATCGTCGCGCAGGTGAGCCACAACGCGGAGCCGCGTTTGCGCGTCGCGAGTGCCGTGATCACGCCTGCGACGATCAGCAATCCCGAGTAGATGCTGTAGAAAAACGGACGCCACGCGCCGTGATACACGCTGCCGCCCCAGTACTCGCTGATGTCGATCGCTTCGGGTTGGCCGATGAGGGCGGGGTTGATGAACTCGGCGATGCGCACGGGCGGCATGCTCCACTTCGCGACGATGTCGAACGGGATGCCGCGCGCGCGCACCGAGTCGCCGAAGTGGTCGAGCGTCGGGAAGATTTGCACCGCGGCGATGAGCGTCGCGACGACGCACAACGCCGCGACGATGCCGAGCTTGCGCGCGATCGTGCCGCGTGCGTGGAAGAGCGCGTAGAGGCCGAGGAGCACGCCGGTCTGCATCGTCGTCGTCGGCTCGGCGACCAGCAGTTGCAGTGCGAGAAAACAGGCGGCGAATGCGAAGTCGCGGCGCGTGCCGTCGCGCAGCGCTTTGCGCGCGTAGAGGCAGATCCATGGAATCCACGCCGTGCTGAAGAGAAACGGAAAGAGATTCAGCGCGGACGTGATCACGCCGCCGAGTCCGAACGACAGCGCGCACAACACCGAGGCCGTGCGTCCGACGTCCATCGAGCGCAGCAGCGCGTACATCCCGAACATCGCGATGTAGATGTGCGCGAGCGCGTGGAGATGAAAGCCGAGTTGGAAGCTCGGCAGCATGATGAGCCAGGTGAGCGGATAGAAGACTTCGTGCGCGGGATTCGCGGCGAGCGGCTGGCCCGCGGCGATCCACGCGTTCCAGTAGGGGAAGTCGCCGCGCAGAACGATCTCGCGGAGGATGTGGCGGAGGGGGTAGTGGTATTGCGCGACGTCGCGCGTGTAGAGAACGTTGTAGCCGAGGAGGATGTCGGCGAAGAGAAGGGTGGGGAGCGCGGCGAGAATCGCCAGCGCTACCCAGTCCTTCTTTTTCTCTGAGGTCACGTTCAGTAAATCGGGTAGCGGTCGCAGAGTGCCTTGACTTCAGACTTCACGGCCGCGATCACATCCGCGTCGCCCTTCGAGTCGAGCACGCGCGCGATCAGTTCAGCGATCGTCGACATGTCGCCTTCGACGAGGCCACGCGTCGTGACGGCGGGCGTGCCGATGCGGATGCCGCTCGCGACCATCGGCTTGTTCTGGTCGAACGGAATCGTGTTCTTGTTGACCGTGATGCCGGCCGCCTCGAGCATGTTCTGCCCGTCTTTGCCGGTGATCCCTTTCGAGAAGACGTCGGCCATGAAGAGGTGATTGTCGGTGCCGCCGGAGACGATGCGGAATCCGGTGGCGGCGACCGCGCCGGCGAGCGCTTTTGCGTTCTTCACGACCTGGCCCTGATACGCGCGGAACTCCGGCGAGAGTGCTTCCTTGAATGCGACCGCCTTCGCCGCGACGATGTGCACGAGCGGTCCGCCCTGCACGCCGGGGAAGAGCGCGCGGTCGAGATCCTTCGCGTGTTGCTCTTTGCACAGCACGAGGCCGGAGCGCGGTCCGCGCAGCGTCTTGTGCGTCGTGGTCGTGACGAAGTCGGCGTACGGAACCGGCGATGGGTGATGTCCGGTGACGACGAGTCCTGCGATGTGCGCGATGTCCGCCATCATCAATGCGCCGACGCTGTCGGCGATCTCGCGAATCCGTTTGAAGTCGATGACGCGCGAGTACGCGGACGCGCCGCAGATGATCATGCGCGGCTTGTTCTCTTCCGCGATCTTCTGCATCTCGTCGTAGTCGATCAGCTCATCTTCTTTGCGCACGCCGTACGCGACGACTTTGAAATCGCGGCCGCTGTACGAAAGTGGATGGCCGTGCGTGAGATGGTCGCCGTGCGAGAGGTCCATGCCCATGATCGTGTCGCCGGGCTTGAGCATCGCGAAGTAGACGGACATGTTGGCCTGCGAGCCGGAGTGCGGCTGCACGTTGGCGTGCTCGGCGTGGAACAGCTCTTTGGCGCGGGCGATGGCGATGTTCTCGACGATGTCGGTCGGGCCGCAGCCGCCGTAGTAGCGCTTGCCCGGATAGCCTTCCGCGTACTTGTTCGTGAAGACGGAGCCCATGGCCGTGAGCACCGCGTGGGACACGTGATTCTCGGAGGCGATGAGCTCGAGCGTGTCGTTCTGGCGCGCCGTTTCGAGCGCGATCGCATCGGCGATCTCGGGGTCGACGGCGGCGATGTCGCGGTGCAGGACGTCGTGGCCGGTGGCGCTGTTCGTCATGTCGCGCGGATCTTATCGAAAAATCCGAGTGCGGCACCGGCGAGGTAGAGCGAGCCGGTGATGACTATGTGTTTCTCTTCCGCGGCGAGCGCCGCGCGGAACGCGTCGTCGGGATTCGGAATCGCGGTGACGTTCGCGAAGGAGTCCGCTTTTACGGAGCGTGGCGGATACGGCTCGGTCGCGATGATGCGATCGAAGAGTGGGAAGAGCTTCGCGACGACGGGCTGCACGTCCTTGTCGCTCATGATGCCGAAGACGAGCAGTCGCGGTCGCGGAACGTTCGCGTCGAAGAACGGCGCGGTCTGCGCGACGGCGTGCGCGTTGTGTCCGCCGTCGATCCAGATTTCCTTGCCCGCGTACTCGATGCGCTCGAGGCGTCCGCGCCAGCGGGTGTTCGCGACGCCGCGCGCGATCGCGTCTTCATCGACGCCGAGCTCCCGCGCAGTGCGAACCGCGAGCGCGGCGTTGCGTTTTTGAAAGTCGCCCGCGAGCGGCGAGTCGTGTTCGTCCGTGACGTGGATGACGCGTCCGTCGAATTGCGCGGCGCGTTTGCGGATGACGTCGAGGACGAGTGGATCGTCGTTCGTCGTCAGGACGAGTGCGCCGCGATGAATCACGCCGGCTTTCTCGCGTGCGATTGCACGCAAGGTGTTGCCGAGGTACTCCATGTGATCCATGCCGACGGGGGTGATCACGGCGGCGAGCGGCTTGACGACGTTCGTCGCGTCGAG
>DASVNL010000470.1:0-6695 GCA_036383875.1 Thermoanaerobaculia bacterium | reverse complement strand
ATTCCGCTACGGTCCGGGCTCGATCACGCAACGCACGATTCGCGTCGACGCAGAGCCGTTCTGGGCGATCGAGGTGCCGGTCGGCATCGAGCAGGAGCGCGGCGCGATTCCGCATCTCGAATTCACGCTCGTCAAAGACGGCAACATTCTCTGGACGCGCAACTTCACGAAGCGCGACACGGACGTGATGAACAAGTTGTACGTGCCGGTGCGACCGTACGCGCGACTCGGCGAGACGCTCACGCTACGCATCCGCTCGATCGGCGTGAGCGGCACGTTCCTCAGCGGGGCGAACGACAATCCGAATGAAGCGCCGCTGTTCTACGGTCGCGTGATGACGCCGGTGATCTTCGATCGCGAACTTCCCGACGGGCGGCTGTTCCGCAATCTCGCAGAGCTTCCGCGATTTCGCGGCGTGTCGAAGTTGCGCAAGCTGAACGACGACGAGTTTCTCAACACGCGCGACGTCGACTTCGCGACGGAGGCGGTGATCACGGACGATCCGGTAATGCCGCCGGACCTCACGCCGACGAACGCCGCGGTGACGATGACGAAGTACACGCCGGATGAGCAACGCATCACGACGTCCGCCGACGCGCCGTTTTTTCTCGCATCGTCGGAGAAGCTGACGCCTGAGCTGCTGATCACGATCGACGGGAAGCCCGCACGCGCGATCGAGACGGACATGGTGTTCGCGGGCGTCGTGGTGCCCGAGGGCCGCCACGAGGTCGTGTACTCGCGCCGCATCGCGCGCGGCTGGTGGTGGCCGGCGATCGTCGGGGTGGTGTTGCTGGCGGCGTCCGTCGTAGCGGAACGCCGGCGTGGAGCGAGACGCTCCCTGCTCAGCCGACGGGACGTCGGCGTTCCGCCACCAGGATGATCTGGTAGGCGAAGAGGCCGCGCCACGCGCGCGTGATCCACGTGAGGACGCGCTCGCCCATGCGCAGCAGCCAGTCTGGCGTGTAGCCGCCAATGATCAGGCGCACGGGCACAGAGGAGCCGCTCATGTCGATGATGTGGAAGCCGGCTTTCTCGATTTCGCGGCGGATCGTGCGTTTCGTGTAGAAGCGGAGATGCGTGTGGTCGAGGATGCCGCGGTCGCGGTATTCGAAGATGCCGAAGAGCAGGCCGAGGCGGATCGTGATGTTGGCGATGTTCGGGACGGAGATGAACACGCGGCCTTCGCTGCTCAGCGCGTCGTGCACGAGCTTCAGCGCCGACGCGGGACTGCGCAGGTGTTCGAGCACGTCGGCGAGGACGATCACGTCGATGTCGCGCGGGAGCTGCTTCACGCGTTCGAGATCGGCGATCACGATCGAGTCGAAGTGGCCGATGAGCTGGCCGACGCAGTCGACGTTGTACTCGAAGCCGACCGTGCGCTCGAAGTGCGGACGCAGCGCGGAGCCCAGCTCACCGCCGGCGGCGCCGAGGTCGAGCAGCGTCCGGCGACGGCGCGCGTGGCGCTGAATCAAGTCGATGAGGATGCGATGGCTGCTCCCCTCGAAGTCCTTGAACGTGTAGACGTTCGGCATCGTCAGTAGGTCGAATACGGCGGCCCGGCCGCGCTGTGCACGTCGATGACGTAGGTTTCGGATTTCGCGGTCGTCGTTGCGCCGAAGTCGTTCGTCGGCACGACCGTTTCTTCCGTGTCGAGTTTCCAGTTCGGCCGGCGGGTGACCGGATCGGCGGGGATGCGGCGCATGTACTTCGGCACCAGCTCTTCGAGCGAGTGCGGGTAGCGGCCGTTGTCTTCTTTGAACTTCGCGATCGACTTGCGGATCTGCGTGAGATCGGTGCGCAGCATGTCCACGCGCTCGTCGCGCATCACGCGATCGTTGCGCAGCGTCCACCACGCGTACGTTCCGCCGAGCAGCACGATGAGGCCGAAGCCGATCGCGAGGATGCGGCCGGTCATGGGTGCACCGGAAGCGAGTGGAAGTTGATCAATGCGAGCCGATCGTGCCGACGTTCTTCAGCGTGACGGCGATGCCGTAGCTGGAGAAGTTTTCATCCTGCAGGCCGCCGAATACGAGGTAGCGCCGGTATTCGAGCGCGACACCATAGCACGAGCCCGTCCACCCGGAGAGGTAGCGCTGTTCGAGGAACTTCCCTTCGTTCGCGTCGAAGTTGAGCTGTACGTCCGCGCGGAGCCGATCGCGCACGATCCACGAGCCGGTGCTGATGCGCACCTGACTCGCGCCGCTGGCGGTCGATCCCGGTTGTTCGAACGTCGAGAAGTACGTGAGGCCGAGGTACTTGTCGGAGCGCGTGCCGGTGCCGACGAGATTCGCGGAGACGCTGACCTGATCGATCTGATGCGAGACGTTGCCGAAGAGCGCGTTCGCGTCGAGCGTGATGGACTGGTACGGATTGAAGCGGAAGTTCGCGAGCAGCGGCGAGAACGAATTCTCCTGCGGCACCGTGCTGCGACCCGGGAACGGATCGGACAGCGCGACGCTCTGCTCGAGCGAGAACGACATCAGCTCCCGCGCATTGCCGTCCGGCCCCGACTCCTTGCCGATCAGGCGCTGCGTGAGCGAGTAGCGCACCGTGTCCTGCACGATCGGCAGGAACGGCGTGTCGACCGTGTCGAAGCCGATGATGCGATTCTGATCTTCGACGTCGGTCGTGTAGACGTAGCGGACGCGCGGCTCGATGACGTGCTTGAACTTGGAGAAGCCGCCGAGGCTGCGATTGAAGACGCGCGAGAACGACGGGCCGACGAACTCGACCTGACCCTGCGCGTAGAAGCGCGAGATCGACTCGTCGTCCACGACTTCGTTCGTGAGCGGATCGCGCGATGCGGAGTACCAGGTCTGACGCAGCGAGAGCTGCGGCTTCACCGAGAACCACTGCGGCGTGCGCAGTTGCATCGAGATCGTGGGGAAGAGATCGGTGCGGTAATAGTCGGCGTCGACGGTGCGCACGTTCTCCGGACTCACGCCGCCGGAGCGCAGTCGCGACGCGGACGACTCCATCGCGAAGTAGAACGGCGTGCGGCCGACGCGCTGCGGATACATGCGCAACTGCACGGACGGCAACTGCTCGAAGCGCTGACGCGCGCTCTCGAGACGGTTCGTCTCGCTGTTGAACACGAGCAGCTCGTAGTCGCGGCGATCGGAGAGGATGTTCAGCGAGTACGTCGGGCGGTTCTTCGTCAGGTACGCGGACGAGTAGATGTTCGAGAGCGTGTGCAGGCGCGGGTCGTCGTCGTACTCGCGGAAGAAGTCGAGGTTCGAGTAATCCTGAATGTCGACGACGCCGCGGAATCCGCCGGGCAGATTTTCCTGCGCGTGCTGATACTGATACTTCCACTCGACGCGCTCGTCTTCGGTGTTGTTCACGGCGTACGCCCGCAAGTCGCCGAGCTTCACGTTCTCGGACGGGACGTAGCGCAGGTCGAGACCCGCGCCGAAGTAATTCTCCGTGCTGACGTCCGCGTAGATCGTGGCGTCGGCGGAGTCGCCGAACGGGATGAAGTAGCCGTTCTGCAGGCGCGCGCCGAACTTGTCGGTGAAGCGCAGTCGCGGGATGAGCAGACCCTGCGAGCGATCGCGCTTCGTCGGCCAGATCAGGCGGGGCGTCCAGAAGACGGGGAGTCCGTTCGCGCGAAATGAAATGTTCTTCATTCGCGCGTAGTCATCCATCGTCACCTCGGCCTCGCCGACGTGGAACGACCACGCCGGATCGTCGAGCTCGCACGACGTGAACACGCCATTCACCAGCTTGTATGTGTCCTCGTCGACCTTCTCGATCTTCTCGCCCGAGAAGTACATCGACGGATCCATCGTGCCGGTCGCGTTGAAGAACGTGCCGGTCTTGCTGTTGAGGTTGTAGATCGCCTGCGTCGCGGTGACGCGCGTCGGACCCTGGTCGATGATGACGTTGCCTTCGGCGACGACGTCCGCGGTCTTGAGGTTGTGCGTGAGCTTGTCCGCGCGGAGCTTGATGTCCTGGTACTCGATCGTCACGCCACCCGTGAAGATCGAATACTCGTCCTTCTGCGCCTCGGCGACGCCGCCGCGGTCGAGCGTGACCTTCACTTCTCCACCGCCGGGTTTCGGTCCGGGCATGAATTGGAACTTCGGACGCTCACTCTGAGCGAGAAGTGGGGAAGCGAAGAGGACGAGTGTCAGGAGGCAGAAGATTCTGCGCATTCGAGGCGCATTGTAGATGGTTCGGACGCCTACGTCTCAGACTGCAACCGCATCGCCCGATCGATCTGCGTCATGGCCTGCAACTCCATGCGCAGCTTGATGACTTCGAGCTGATACAGACGCGCGATTTCGTCGGGGCGATTGCGCTGTTGCCGCTTGCGCAACGCGATCTTGTTCGCGATGCGGACGAACTCGCGATGCGCGCCTGCGTCATGCCATCCGCCGCGCCCGAGGCGTCGGAACGGGTGCGCCGTCGAGCGGACGTCTTCTTCGTCGATGACGCCGAGCACGGCCTCGTGGCGCAGTTCCGCGCGGACGATCGGCCATTGCTTGAACACCGTCGCGATGAGCAGCAGCGGGACGAGGGCGGCGGCGATGATCGCGAGCTCGCGTTCCGGCATCCGCGCTTTGATCGCGAACGACGGCAGCGCGGCCGCGCCGATCGCGAGGGCCGCGGTGATCGCGTCGACGGCGAGCTGGCGGAGTTTCTCGCGCACGTGCGTGAGTCCGAACGTGATGCCGTACCCCGCGACTGCGCCCGCGAGGATGCATTCGGTGAAGCGCAGCAGCGGCGCGGCGTCGTTCATCACGACGAAGGGGAGCGATGCGGCGGCGCCGGTCATCGCGCCGAGGACCATGCCGTCTGAGGGCTCGCTCTCGCGGCCGGTGAGTCGCACGTAGAGCGCGGCGAGCGTCATCAGCACACCCGCGGCGACGACGTGCCACTCGGGGACGAAGCGCATCGCGATGCCCGCGATCACGCCGGCGACGATCGGCACCCGCGCCTCGAGCCACAGACCGCGCTCCAGCGTCTTGAAATACGAGGCCGCGGTGATGACGAGGAAAAAGGATGCGATGAGGATGAGCGCCAGGACCGGATCCGACATGCTGAGCGGGCGCTATCTTATCGGGTCCGGATGCCGGAGGAAGTACATCCGTGAACGTTGGATGTCGGTGCGGATCTGATTCGTCAGCTCGAGTGCCGAACGGAACTGCTGTTCGCGCCGCAGGAGCTTGTGAAAGTAGAGGCGCACGGTGTCGCCGTAGACGTTCGAGTCGAAGTCGAGGATGTGGCTCTCGATGGTGGTCGCGTAGTTCTCGTACAACGTCGGACGGACGCCGATGTTGGTCACGCCTTCGAAGGATCGCGAGAAGCTTTCGAAGCGGCAGCTCGTCACGAAGACGCCGCCCGCGGGGAAGAGCTCGTTCGACGAATCGACGTTGACGGTGGGGAAGCCCATCTTGCGACCGAGACGCCGGCCCGTCGCGACGCGGCCGTCGACGAAGTAGGTGCGGCCGAGGGCGAGCTCGACGATGCGAAGCGCGCCTTTGGCGATCGCGTCGCGGACGATCGAGCTCGAGACGCGAATCCCGCGGATCTTCACGTCCTCGATGCCCATCACGTCGAAGCCGTGCCTTTTGCCGGCCTCTGTGAGCTTGTCGAGATTGCCCTCGCGTCCCGCGCCGAAGCAGAAGTCGCGGCCGATGCGCACTTCCGCGACATTCAGCGCGCTGACGAGAAAGTCTTCGATGAACCGATCGGCGGTGATGCGCGAAAACTCGTGCGAGAACGGGACGATGAGCAGCGCGTCGACGCCCATCTCGCGCAGCAGTTCTTCTTTCTGCGCGAGCGTGAGGATCTGCTTCGGCACGCGGTCCGGCGCGACGATCGAGAGGGGATGCGGATGAAAGGTGATGACGGCAGACGGACGGCCCAGCTCACGCGCACGCTCGACGATGCCGCGGACGATCTGCTGATGTCCGATGTGCATTCCGTCAAAGTTGCCGATCGTGGCCACGCACCCGCGTGGGAGGTCGGTCTGCCGAAGGGGATCGCTGAAAACAAGCATTCGGGCGGGCGAGTGTATCAGTGGCTGTGGAGCGGCGGGCCGCTCCGCTACATCAGCCGCAGCATCGGGGCCGGGACGGAGATCGCGTCCCAGGCGGGGGCGCTGGCGCCGAGCATCGTTGCGAACTGCTCGACCATCGTCGGGTCCCACTTGCCGCCCGCGGCTTCGCGGCGCAACGTCGCGATCGCGGCGTCGTGCGAGAGCGGCGCGGGGCGATACGCGCGGTGCGATGTGAGGGCGTCGTACGCGTCGACGATCGAGAGCAGTCGCACTTCGTACGGAATTGCGTCGCCGCGCAGGCCGTCGGGATAACCGCGGCCGTCGTAGCGTTCGTGATGATGGCGGATGAGGCCGAGGACGCTCGTGAGGGTCGTCAGCGGCCGGACCATTTCTTCGCCGATGGCGGGATGGTCGATGACGCGCATGAACTCCTCCCGCGTCAGCGGTCCCTGCTTGTTCAGCAACGCCTCGGGCACCGCGATCTTGCCGATGTCGTGCAGCAGCCCGGCGATGCGGATGCGCTCTGCGAGCTCGGTGTGCAGACCGAGGTGCAGCGCGAACGTGCGGGCGAGATCGCCGACGCGCTGAGAGTGGCCGCGCGTGTAGCGATCCTTCGCTTCGAGCGCGAGCGCGAGCGCGCAGATCACGTTCTGCGTCTGCTCGAGATCGGAGTGGTACTCCTTGATCC
>DASVNL010000469.1:0-21370 GCA_036383875.1 Thermoanaerobaculia bacterium | reverse complement strand
ATGCAGCTCCTCGGCCTCGGCTACAGCCTGGCCACCGCGCCGCTCAATCAGTACACAGCGAAGTTCCCGCGCGTGATTCAGAACGACGTCTTCCAGCGCGCGCAGGAAATCGCGCGCGCCGGACAGCGCATCTTTGCGACGCGCGTCAGTCCCGAAGTCGACAACGCGGTTGAAGATCGCGACGCGATGATTCACCTCTCGCTCGACCTCCTCGGGAACGTCGAGCGCGTCGATCACCAGGCCATCGCGCCCGAGCTCTTCGAGTGGGATCAGTTGCGTCGTCAGGAAAAGTCGGGACGTCGCGCGGGCGCCGCGATGGCGCGCGAGCTCGAGCGCGTCGCGCTGAACGGCCGCACGCCGCAGCAGTTCATGAACGACTTCGCGACCGCGACCTCGCATCGCACGCCGTTCCTCTTCGCGTACGCGCACGGCGCGGACGTTCCGGGGAAGACGCGTCCGTACGCGATGTCGGTGTGGGGCGCGACGACGGAAGAGAATCTCGACGTTCCCGCCGAGGCGACGACCGGCTGGGTGCGCATGCTCCCGTACTCCGAGCTCACGCAATTCAACACGCCCACGGATCGCGGCGAGCTCGCGCTCGTCGGACGCTGGACGCAGAACATGCGCGTCGTCGTCGTGCCGCAGTCGTCGTCGTTCACGCTGCATCTGATCTATCCCGACACGCAGAGCGGCTCGCAGTTGCGCACCGACGTCGAGATTACTTCGGCGACGCCGGGTCAGCCGGTCTCCGTCGAAGTAATTCGCGGCTCGCGCACGCTGATCGTGCGCGGCGCGAGCGGTTCACCGCAGGTCCATGAAGTTGCGCAGACGCCGCTCCGCGTGCTCGGCGCGGCGCAGGACCTTCATCTCAACGAACACGCGCGCCTCGTCTCGTTCCTCTTCAACCGACCGCTCGGCATCGCCGACGTCGACAAATTGCGCGATCAGTTCGCCCTGACGATCAACGTGCCGAAGGCGAACTACTCGATCACGCGCAAGAACACGCCCGATCCGCCGAACACGCCCGACGATCAGAAGAAGCCGCTGCAGATTCCGTCCGCGGCGCTGCAGCAGGACGCGCGACTGATCAACGTCACGTTCGACAAGGCGCTGTCGACCAACGCGAACTACGTCGTCGCGGTCGAAGGGATCGCGGACATGATCGCGGGCGGCTCGTTCTCGAAGAACGACATCGTCCCGCGCATCGACAACAACGCCCCCGGTGGAATCCTCACCGGCAAGGTTCTTCTCGGCGACAACTCCATCGTCACCGGCGCCGAAGTCGTGTTGTCGGTCAACGGCCAGTCGGGCCAGATCGAAGTCACCGACGCGCAGGGCCGCTACATGTTCGAGTTCGTGCCGCGCGACATCGATCGCGGCATGTACGGACACTACGACCTCACCGCGACCGCGAATCGGCGCGCCACGACCGCGACCGGCGCGGTGCGTCTCGTCGGCGAAGTCCACACCGTGAACCTCGTCTTTCTCGGACGCGGCACCGCCAAGGGACAGGTCCGCTATCACGACGGCGAAGTCATCCCCGACGTCGACGTGACCATCGGCAGCGTCATGTTCAATCAGTTCCGTCGCGGGCGCACGGACCAGTACGGACGCTACGAGATCGGCGATCTGCCGGTCGGACCGCTCACGTTCTCCGTCGTCGACAAAGACGGACGTCCGACCTTCGCCGCGAACCAGTTGCGCGCGTCGGGGGAGGTCATCGAGCAGGACCTCGTCATCGAGCGTCGCGGCTTCCCGGGCACCGGCACCGTGCGCGTCACCGTGCGCCGCTCGGACAACAACAACGTCGTGCCGCACGCGCGCGTCGGCGTCTACACGCAAGGCTACGGTCTCAACGAAGGCGAGGCCGACGCGCAGGGCTTCATCGAATTCAACGACGTCCCCGCGGGCCTCATCTCCATCATCGCCGCCGACTTCGGCATCTCGAACGAGAGCCCCGGCATCGAGATGGAGATGCGCGCGGACCAGACCGTCGAGCAGACGATCATCATTCCGATTCCGGTTCCGGGACCCTCGGGATTCGCGTTCGTCGAAGGCACGATCACGCGCGACGATCCGACCGATCCCGCGAACAGCGCGAAGTTCGTTCCTGTCCCGGGCGCGATCATCACCGTCGGCAAGCTTCCGCCGATCACCGCGAACACCGACGGCACGTACACGTTCCCCGATCTCCCGCTCAACGCGAGCGACAAGCCGATGTGGGTGTTCGATCCGGCCACCGGACGCAAAGGCCAGTTCACGCTGCCGACGCTCTCACCCGGCGCCAATCACTTCAGCGCGCATCTCTCGTCGCGCGACCCCGAAGGCTACGCGACCATTCGCGTGCGACTCACCAGCGCGACCGGCGCGCCGGTCAACGGCTATCGCGTCATCGAGCCGGGCTTCCCGCCGACGTCGTTCGTCGCGAAGGGCGAGGGCATCTACGAACTGTCGGGCCTCCGCGTCCCGACGAGCGTGCAGATCGCCGCGCTTCCGACTGGCGGAACGGCTGCCGTGTACGGCGAGCAGATGGCGTTCGGCAGCGCGCGCGCCGACTTCAACGGCCAGATCGCGATCGCCGACATCCGCCTGCCCGGACAGGGCACGGTCGTCACGCGCATCGAACTACGCCAGCCGGACGAAGCGTGCAGCGTCGTGCCGTGCTACACGCAGGCCTTTGGCCGCGTCGCGCTCGGCTATTCGGTGTGGGATGAGACCGAGCAGGGCACCGCGCCGAAGACGGTCATCCTCGAAGCCGACCAGACCACGCTCCTCAACACGTTCGTCAAGATCCCAGCGCAGCAACAGATCGTCGTCTACACCGATCGCCATCCCGCCGGCTACGCGGGCACCGACCTGCGCCTGCTGTACGAAGGCGATCTGCGCAACGTCACGCTGCGCCTCGACACGCTCGGCGACGTCACCGGCCGCGTGTACGCACACGACGGCCAGACGCCGATCGCCAACGCGCTCGTCGAGCTGAAAAACAACCGCGTCGTCTACGGCAAGAAACTGACGGCGTCGGACGGGTCGTTCCGCTTCCCCGCGGTCATGGCCGGTCTCGAATTTCAGGTCGTCGCGCAGTACGTGCAGGACGGCATCTTCCGCACCGGCTTCGCCGATGGACGCACACCTCCCGGCGGGGGTCCGGTGAGCAATCTGCGCGTCATCATGCGCGAGCAGTCGAGCATCGAGGGACAGGTCGTCGATCGCGACGGCCACCCGGTGCCGCTCGCGTACTACTGGGCGCGCGAGCTGGCCTGGCCGTACACCGAGTTCGGCACGGTCCTGCAGCCGCTCCAGGCCGACATCAACGGCCGCTTCATCATCAACAACGTCTTCACCGGACCGTTCCGCGTCAGCGCGAAAGATCCGGTCGTGCAGGAAAAACGCGGCGACTACCAGGGCACGCTCGCCTTCGAAGGCGACACGTCGCAGCTCGCCGTGAAGGTCTCGATCGGTGATGAAGGGACCGGCACGATCGCCGTGACCGTCGTCGACTCGCTGCAGGCGTTCAAGCTGATGCCGAACGCCGAAGTGAAGCTCTATCGCGGCTCGATCGCCTTCGACCTCGGCACCACCGACGAACAAGGCGTCGTCTTCTTCCGCGACGTCCCGGCCGGAAGCTACACGCTCGGCGCCTACTCGAAGTCTGCGGGCCGCGCGGGTCGCACGGGCGCATTCACGGTGACCGCCTCGCAGACGACGTCGCAGCAGGTCGTGCTCGACTTCCTCGGCAAAGTCGCCGGCTTCGTCACCGATCCCGAAAGCACGCCGGCGAATGGCGCGGTGCGCGGCATGCCCGTGCAACTCGACTCCTTCCAGTTCTCGACGCGCGACTCCACGGACAGCTCCGGCAACTTCACGATCCTCGGCGTGCCGGAAGGTACGTTCAAGATCTTCGCGTACGACTACGACACCGGCCGCATGGCCTTCGGTCCGACTGGCCTCTACATCGACAAGGTCGTGCAGGAACGCACCGGCTTGCACCTCGAGCTCGAGCGCACCGCGCGACTCACCGTCAAGGCGCACTTGCCGAACGACGACGGCTCCGCGGGCGAGCTCGCGCCGCTGGCGGCGATCCTCGTCGAAGCGCGCGACTACTTCCGCGAGCAGCAGGGCAACAGCCTCGTCTACCCGAAGATGATCACGCGCTACGACTACAAGGTCACGGCGCGCGAGCTCGGCGGCGAAGAGCGTCAAGTGATCAGCTACGGATCGTGGGCGCCCGGCCAGTTCGAGAAGGAACATCACGTCGTCTTCCCGAGCACCGGCACCGTCGAAGTCCTCGTGCTCGACGGCACGAATCAACCCGTCGCCGACGCGAAAGTCCAGGTCAACGGCAAGACCATCTACACCCCGGCGAACGGACTGCTCACACTTCCCGGAACTCCATTCGGCTGGATCGGCGTGCAGGCGTCGAAGGGTGTCGTCGGCGCATCGGGCAGCGGATTGTTGCAGAGCCGCTCCGTCCCGCTGCGCATCACGCTCAACCTCGGCAGCTCCGCCGCGATCGCCGGGCTCGTCGAAGCCGAAGAAGGCATCGGTCAGCCGTCCGTCGGCACGCGCGTCGTCATCAGCGTCACCTCGCGACTCGCGAGCACCACGCGACTCGAGACCATCACCGACGCCAGCGGCGCGTACACGTTCAGCGGCATTCCGATCGGCGGCACGTCCGTCCACTTCCTCTTCTATGGACCGGACGACACGACCATCGGCGCCGAGCGCGTCATCAGCATTCCGGACGGCACCACCGGCACGTACGGCATCCCGAAAGTAAAGATTGACGCGACGCCTCCGCGCGTCCTCGGCGTCGTCCCCGCGACGAACGCCACCGACGTTTCTCCGAGCTCGCCGGTGATCATCACCTTCAGCGAGCCGATTGCCGCGTCGCATCTCACGAGCACGAACTTCCAGCTCGTCTCGACCGATGACGGCGCGGCCGTGAACGCGACCATCGTGCCGGTCCTCAAGATCGACGGCACGTTCGACGTGAAGCTCGTCCCGCCGGCACCGCCTGCCGGCCAACGCTTCCCGCTCAAGAGCAACGTCCTCTATCGCGTCGCCGTGCGGAACGGCATCCTCGACACGACCGGCAACGCACTGCGCGCCGCATTCGGCTCGAGCTTCACCACCGTCAACTACACCGAGCCCGCGGTCGTCCGCGTGCTGCCTGCGGAAACGCAGCCGCTGCAGTCGAACGAAACGCTGCGCGTCAAATTCAACAAAGCCATCAACGTCGCGGCGCTGCAGGGCGGCACCGGCGGCCTCGTGAAGGTCGAGCGACTCACGACGCGCGGCGGCGTTCCCGATCAGACCCTCTCGATCTCGATCTCGCCCGATCCCGCGGACGCGAGCACGATCCTCGTCGCGCCGCAGGGCAACGGATTCGAAGAGTCGAAGTTCTACCGCCTCACCGTGTCGGACGTCCGCGACACGCAGGATCCGCCGAACGTCCAGAAGGACGCGAAGGTCGTCGACTTCTTCTCGTACGACACCAAGAAACCGATCGCGCGTCTCGTCTCGCCGGTTGCGGCAGGGGAGAAGCTCGTCTCGCAGATCGCGTACACCGTCGGCGTCACCGTCGTCGACGAAAACACGAACGACACGCCGTCGACCGACGTGCAGTACGTCGACTTCTTCGACGGCGCCGGCACGTGGCTCACGCGCGACTTCAACGCGCCGTTCACCTACGACCTCCACGCGCCGGTCACCGAGACCGGCACGACCGTCACGCTGAAAACCAGCGCGACCGATCTCTCGAACAACCCCGGCCCGCAGTCCGATCCGATGACGTGGGAGATCGTTCCGAACGCGGCGCCCGCGAACGTCACCGTCGTCAACACGCCGGCATCGGCGTACGCGTCGCAGCCCGCGCAGTCGGTCGTTACGTTTACTGACGAAGGCATCGAAGTCACCGCCGCGCTGAAGCTAGTCGGCACGAACGTCGACGGCACACCGCTCGAAGCAATCCTCGGCTCGAAGCTCGTCACCCGCGCGTCGACCACGGCGCCATGGCCGAGTGCGACGTTCAACTACACGCTGCCGCTCGAACTGAAATCCGGCACCGCGCAGATCGTTGCGACGGTGAAGGACCTCGGCAAGACCGGCACCGGCCAGTCGCCGCTCGAGATCCTCGTCGACGACATCCAGCCCGAAATCGTCTCGTACCTGCCGAAGGCGGAAACGCGCTTCGCATTCAACACGCCCGTCACCGTCGAACTGAAAGTCCGCGACGCGCAGACCGGCATCAAGTCCGCGCAGCGCGACATCCCCGGCATCGACCCGAGCCTCATCGCCGAAACGCACACCTACGACGCGGCGACGAAGGTGCACACGTATCGCTACACCTTTAACACGCCGCCGAAGAACGCCGACACGCGCGTCACGCTGCGCGTCACCGCGACCGACAACCGCAACAACGTCACCGTCGCGTCGACCGACGTCATCTGGGAACGCGTCGACGACGAGAACGTGCCGGTCGCCGAGTGGGTGACCCCGCTCGACGGCGCGATCCTGCCGACGAACCTGTCGAACTGGCAGACCACGCTGCGCATCCGCGCGACGGACGAGACGAAGGTCACGAGCGTTCGCTTCGACTCGACCGCGCTCGCCGCGCCGGTGACGGTCACGCTGCCGAAGTCCGGCACGACCGACATCTTCGAAACGAAGGCCGCGCTCAACTTCCCGGCGAACGGCCAGCCGTTCGTCATCACCGCGACGATCACCGACGGCGATCCGGGTCACGACGTCGTCCTGCCGATCACCATCGATCCGGTCACGGCCGACGCGATCGTCACGCAGTCGACGTCCGTCTCCTCGGTCACGATCGGCGACTACACGAACAAGACCGTCGTCGTCCGCAACATCGGCAACAACACGCGACTCTTCGTCAACATCCCGCTGACCGTCACGAACCTCATCGTGCTCGACGGCGCGATCGTCAGTGCGTTCGAAGAAACGAAGCTCGACCTCACCGTCGCCGATCGTCTCTTCGTCGACGCCGACTCGAGCATCGACGTCACCGATCGCGGCTACCTCGGCGGACTCCGCACCGTCGAAGCCGGCGGCTTCACGAACACCTCTCGCACCGGACGCACGCTCGGCGGCACGACCGCGGGCGGCGCGATCAACGCCGACGGCTCGCACGCGGGCATCGGCGGCTTCTACCTCGGCACCACCAACGCAACCTACGGCTCCATCACCGATCCGACCGAGTTCGGCTCGGGTAGCGGCGCGTCCCTCACGGAGAATCGCGCGGGCGCGAACGGCGGCGGCGCCGTGTCGATCCGCACGACCGGCACCGGACGCATGGTCGTCGCCGGTGCGATCCGCGCGAACGGCGGATCGGCTGTGAGCGGCGGCGTGTGGACCGCCGCAGCAGGCGGCAGCATTCGCCTGCAGGCGAAGACGCTCATCACCGGCTGGTCGTCGCGCATCACCGCGAACGGCGGCGATGAAGGTCCGAGCGCCGACGAAGATCTCGGCGGCGGCGGTGGCCGCATCGCCGTACGCGTCGCCGATCGCTTCGACGCCGACAACATCACGCGTCTGCTGCAGGCGCGCGGCGGACGCAATGGCGCGGAAGGCGGACTCGCCGGCGGCGCCGGCACCGTGTTCCTCGCGCGTCCGGGCTCGACGAACGGAGAGCTCATCGTCTCCGCGTACGACGATCGTTATCCGGCGTCGACGCAGCGCGTGCACGGCACGCCGCTCGGCGGCGACCTCACGTTCGACGCGATCACCATCGGACCGCGCGCAGTCGCGCGCTTCGACACCGCGTACACCGTTCCCGCACCCGAAGCGTTCAAGGTCGATCCGACCGCGCTCGTCGTCGCGCCGGGCGTTGTCCCGCAGGTGAGCATCAGCACGACTCCAGCCGCGGGCGCGGACGTCGCGCAAAGCACATCCATCAAAACATTCACCACGGCGTCGAGCGCTGCCGGCATCCGCGACGTGCGCGTCGTGCTCAGCGTGCAGCCCACCGACGTCTTCACCGTTCCGGCCAACTGGCCAACGGCGATCAGCGCGTATCAGTCGACGATCCTCATTCCGGCCACCGCGACTCCGGGACAGACGACGCTGAAAGTCGTCGTCACCGATCGCGCGGGCCGCGTCACCGAGACCGCGCCGGTCACGTTCAACATCACGAACAACGCCGCTCCGGCGATCACGAAGTTCGACGTCGTTCCGGCGACGCCGATCTACGCGAACCACGCGATTGCCGTCGACGCAGCAGCGAGCGACGACGTCACGGTCACCGATCTCTCGCTCGCATCGACGGTCGGCACCGTCACGCCGACGCCGTCCACGATCACGCCGGCGCAGTCGCTGTCTCGCCAGTTCTCCGTGTTCGTGCCGAAGACCACGCCGGCCGACACGCAGGTCGTCCTCACGCTCAGCGCCACGGACGGCTTCCCGAATCGCGCCGCGACCACGCAGCAGAAAACCGTCGTTGTTCGCAAGGACGAGGTGATGCCGGAAGTGGCGATCCTCAAGCCGGCGCCGAATCAGATCTTCGATGAAGCGACGGGCGCGAAGTTCGATCTCGAAGTTGCCGCGTTCGACAACGAAGTCGCGGTGCAGAGCGTCAAGGCGACGTTCGAAGGTCAGACGTACACGCTGACCGCGGTCCCGAATCGCGAGAACGTTTACGCGGTCTCGAACATCCCGCTGCCCGCGGTCGACGGCGTCGATCCGGTCGCGAAGACGATCTCCATCGCCGTCAACGACTACACGCCGAACACGAACACCGTCACGCACACGATCTACGTGCGTCCGCTCGTCGATCCGAACGCGCCGAAGGTTTCGTGGGCGTGCAGCAGCCCGAACGCGATGTATCCGGCCGGACTCACGGTCCCGCTGCGCATCAACGCGGAAGGCAATACGCCGTCGAACGGCGTCAGCAAGGTCGAGTTCACGATCAACGGCAACGGTCCGTTCCTCGCGACCGAGACCAGCTCTGGCTCGAAGGTCTACAACTACAACTTCGCGATCCCCGCGGACGCCGCGGCCGGCACGATCTTCAACGTCCGCGCCTCCGCGCTCAGCGCCTCGGGCAATGAAGCGACGCTCCTCGGCACGTTCGAAATCGTCAGCGGCAGCGAGTTCCCGACCGCGACGGTCATCGAGGCGTCGAACACGTCCTACGACAACCGCACGCTCATCATTCAGAACAACGGCGTCGTCACGATCGCCGGACCGCATCACTTCACCGCGATCGTCATCCTCTCCGGCGGCAAGCTCGTACAGCAGCCGAACGCGAACGGCAGCGTCGACGTCCTGACGTTCGACCGGATGTACGTCGCCTGCGGCGGTGCAGTCGACATGAGCGAGAAGGGCTACGCGCGCAACACCGCGTACCCCGGCGCAGCCACGCCGCTCGAATCATCGGGCGGTGGTCACATCGGCGGCGGCGCGATCTGGGGCCAGTACGGCGGCGCGTCGTACGGCAGCATCCATCGTCCGGCGGAGCTGGGCGGCGGCGGTCACTCGTTCGACGCCGCGTATCCCGCGTACGGCGGCGGCGTCGTGCGACTCGCACCAGTGTCGAAGCTCATCGTCGACGGCGCGATCCGCGCCAATGGTCACGACAGCACGACCTGGGGTCCGGGCGCGGGCGGCTCGGTGTGGATCACCACGCCGGGCGCGATCAGCGGCGGCGGCTCCATCGAAGTCCGCGGCGGCGGCGATTCGAATAACCGCGGCGGTGCAGGTGGCGGCGCAATCGCGCTCGAATACGGCTCGCTCTCCGGCGCGATCGTCAACAACTTGATCACTCGCGGCTCGACGACCAACAGCGGCCGTCCGGGCGCATCGGGCTCGGTCTACCTCAAGGGTCCGTCGAGCACGTACGGCGATCTCATCGTCGACAACCGTGGATACTCTTCGACGGCCGTGACCACGCTGCCGCGCTTCGGCTCGTGGCCGGTCGCGAGCGTGAACGGCACGAGCGTCACGCTCGGCCAGCGCACGGTCGTTCCGCAGTACCACGTCAACAACTGGGTGAAGGTCGTTGCGCCGGACGGCACGACGCGCGGCACGTGGCGCATCACCTCGATCGCCAACGATCCGCAGTCCGCGACGGTGCCGAACACGTTCACGTTCACGAGCGACGCCGTCACGTACGACGGTTTCCTCCTCTACGCGCCGGGCGCACTCGGACCCGCGGGCCGCAGGATCATGGCGGTCCGCTACAACGCCGGTGCATGGCAGTACGACGCGGACGACAACCAGCCGTTCGTCAACTTCACCCCGCAGCCGGGCGATCGCCTGTTCGCGTCGTTCCGCAAGAACGGCAGCGGCGTCTACGAGATCAACAACCTGACCTGCGGCACCACGTGCGGCAGCGTCAACGGCATCCAGGTCGCCGAACTGACGGGCGGCTGGATCTACGGCAACACGTACGGCAACACTTCCACCGGGACGGAAGTCCGCAGCACCGCGACGGAGCTCAGCGAGTTCGCATTCATCGGCGATCCGGAAGGCCGCGGAATCACCATCACCTCACTCGCGCCGGTGATCACGCTCGAAGCGGGCGCCGTCGTGCAGCCGGGTGATTCGCTGCGTGGCGTCTATCGCTTCGACAGCGTCGCCGTGAAGGGCGCGGCGAAGGTCGTCGCGACCGACGCGGTCGAGTCGACGTCCGCGCCGGTGCTCACCACGGGCGGCACGTTCGCACCCGGCGACGCAGCCGCGCCGGCAGTCGATCTTTCGAAGATCTCGATCACGCAGGGCAAGAACGGTCCGGTCGTTACCGGCACCGCCGGCGCCATCACCGATACCGATGGCGTCGACGTCCTGCTGCGCAACACCGCGAAGCCTCCGGTCGGCTTCATGCCGATCTCCGACTCGTCGTACATGACGCAGCGCATCGTCAACGGCGTGCTGCAGCTCCACAAGATTCCGAACAACAACGCGGGCTGGGGCGGCGTGAACTCGGTGCCGGTCGGCGAGAACGCCGTGGCGCGATTCCGCGTCGGCAACCCCGGCATCCTCGGCGGCTTCGGACTCGGCAACAACTACTTCCACTTCCCGAACGGCGGACGCTGGGAAGTCTGGGTCAACGGCGCGTGGGGCAACTCCGGCGGCAAGCAGGGGACACTCACCGCATCGACGCGCTTCCGCTTCGAGAAGACGCGCGACACGCTCTCCTGGTACGTCGACGACGTCCTCATTCACCAGGCCAGCATCGCCATCGCGCCGACCGAGCGCTTCAACTTCTCGTTCGCGTACGACGGCGCGTGGTACGACTCCGTCGAGTTCACGTCGAGCAACCTCGGCAACGCGCAGATCACCGCGGCCGCCAACGGCTCGTTCACGATTCCGATCAACGGCGCGGCCGGTGATGTGATCGTGCTGACCGCGCGCTCGCGTCACGCGTATCCGCAATCGACGGGCGAGCTCACTCTCGCTCCGATCCCGTCCGACCTCGGCGTCGCCTCCGTGACCTTCACCGGCGACGTGACCGGCGGACGCAGCGCCACCGGCACCGTCACGATGCTTCGCGCCGCGGGCGCCGACGGCTCACTCGTGCAACTCGCGAGCAGCAGCACATCCGCAGTCGTGCCGGCCACCGTCACGATCGCAGCGGGTCAGAGCAGCGCGACCTTCACCATGACGACGCTGCCGGTCAGCGCACCGGTCGACGTCACGATCACCGCTACGTGGGGCGGCGCCGCAACGACGGGCCTCGTCCGCATCGTCAAGGACAACATCGCCCCGACGATCGCCGTCGTGTCGCCGGCTGCGAACACGCAGTACAGCGAAGGCACCGGCAAGATCGGCGTGCAGGCCAACGTCACCGATCAGGACTCCGGCGTGAAGCGCGTCTTCGCGACGCTCAGCGGCCAGACGTACGAACTGCCGAAGAACACGTCGAAGGGTGCGACGGCGTACTACGCCGACATCACTGCACCGTTCGTCGACGGCACGCAGCCGCTCACGCTCGACCTCGCAGTCACGGCGGTCGACAACAACGACAACAGCACCGTCGCGCCGGTCGTGCCGGTGATCATCAATCCCGTCGTCGACGCCGCGCTCCCGACGATCGAATGGCGTTGCTCCAGCACCGGCGCGATGTACCCGGTCGGTTACGCCGCGCGACTCCGCGTGTACGCGAAGGCGCCGAACACCACGAACACGCTGCAGAAAGTCGAGTTCACGGTCACGGATCCGAGCGGAACGCCGGTCGTCTATCAGGGCGGCTCGCTCGGCAACGATCTCTACGAGTACATGCTGACGATCCCCGACGTCGCGGACGGCAGTCTCTTCACCGTGACCGCGCTCGCGACCACGGTCGGTGGCGGCGATGCCGTCGTCATCGGCAACTTCACCGTGCTCAAAGGCGCGATGGAGATCAAGAGCAACACGACCATCGCCGCAAACAACACGACGTACGACAACAAGAGCGTCGTGGTCTGGGAAGGCGTGACGGTCACGATCGACGGAGTGCATCCGTTCGATCGCCTGTCGGTCCTCGTCAACGGCAAGGTTCAGCACTCGGACAACAGCTATTTCGAGACGACGGCGAACGCGCTGTACGTCGCGTGCGGCGCGTCGATCGACGCGAGCGCGCACGGCTACGCGCAGAACACGACGTATCCGAATCACTCACTGCCGGGCTTCGCGACGGGCGGCAGTCACATGGGCTACGGCTCGGTGTACAACGATCCGATCGCGCAGACGTTCGGCAGCGTGCAGCGTCCGCGTGAGGCGGGCGGTGGCGGCCAGCGTTCGAGTCAGGGCGCGCGCGGCGGCGGCGTGTTGCGCATCACCACGGGCAAGCTCGCGGTCGATGGCGCAGTGCGCGCGAACGGCGGCGGAGCTGAAGACGCCGGCGCCGGCGGTTCCGTGTGGATCACCGCTACGACGCTCGGCGGTATCGGCACGATCGAGGCGCGCGGTGGCAGTGGTCACCGAGGGGGTGGTGGTGGGGCGATTGCGGTCGAGTACACGACGGCGACCGACACGCTGCTGGCGAACGTCACGGCGTACGGCGGATCCGCATCGAACGCTCCGAAGTCCGGTGGCGCCGGCACGATCGTGATCAAGCCCGCGACACTCGCGTATGGCGAGCTCACGATCGACAACGCCGCGCTCAACGGACATCCGATCGAACTGCCGGCACTCGGCAGCGGCACCGCGCAGACCGGATCGGCAGCGGCGACGCTCATCACGAATCGTTCGGCGGACATCCCGCCGTACTTCGCCGGTCACTTCGTACGCATCACGACTGCGTCGGGCACGGTGAAGGGCACGTGGGCGATCGCGACGATCTCCGCGAAGACCGTCACGCTCAAACCGAACGGCAGCGAGACCATCGACGTGCAGCCGGGCGATCTGTGGCAGGGGATCTACCGCTTCGACAGCGTTCGCACGCGCAACACGACGCTGCAATCGATCGATCCGATCGAGACGACGGACTACGTCGTCCAGAGCGGCACGACCGTGACCAGCAACGTCCGCGCGACGAATCTCCGCGTGATGTCGGGCGCGGTTCTGCAGCATCCGGCCGGCGGCGCGATGAACCTCGAGGTTCCAGGCACGCTCACGATCGATTCCGGCGCGATCATCGACGGCACCGGTCTCGGCTACGGCAACAACACGACCTATCCGAGCCACGGCCTGCCTGGCTTCGCAACCGGTGGAAGTCACATCGGCTACGGCGGATTGCATGACGCTCCGCTCGCGCAGACGTTCGGCAGTGTCTATCGCCCGATGGAAGCTGGCGGCGGCGGACAGCGCGGCGGCTACGGAGTCGCGGGCGGCGGCGTGATTCGCATCCAGTCCGGCACGCTCACGAACAACGGCATCATCCGCGCGAACGGCGCGGAGTATCAGGACAGCGGCGCCGGCGGCTCGGTGTGGATCACCACGACGACCATCGGCGGCAGCGGCTCGATCACCGTGAACGGCGGCAACGGTCATCGCAGCGGTGGCGGCGGTGCGCTCGCGATCGAGTACGCCAACGCCACGGGCACAGTGCTCAACAACCTCAGTGCGAAGGGCGGATCAGACAACACCGCCGGCGGTGCGGGGACGATCTATCTCAAGAGTGCGGCGTCGACGTACGGCAACGTCACGATCGACAACGGCGCCATCATGGGCCAGCCCACCGCACTCCCGTCCCTCGGCAACGGCACCGCCGCAGCAGGAACCAGCGGCGCGACTCTCGCGACCGGACGTTCCACGGCGGTTCCTGCGTACTTCGTCGGTCACTGGGTGCGCGTGAAGGACAGCGCTGGTGCGGAGAAGGGCGTGTGGCGCATCGCGTCGATCTCCGGTACGAGCGTGACGTTTGCGCCGAACGCCTCTGAGACGATCAGCCTGCAGCAGGGCGACCTGTGGCAGGGCATCTATCGCTTCGACGACATCACCACACGCAACATCACGCTGCATTCGCCCGATCCGATCGAGACGCTGAATCGCACCGTCACCGGCACGATCATCGCGGACCGCGTCATCTCGACGAATCTGCGCATCAGCTCTGGCGCGACGCTGCAACACGCGGCCGGATCGTCACTCACGCTCGACGTTCCGGGCACGCTCACGATCGACGCCGGCGGCGTCATCGACGTGACGGGACTCGGCTATCCGAACAACACGTCGTATCCGAATCACGGCCTGCCTGGCTATGCCACCGGCGGAAGCCACATCGGCTACGGCGGGCTACACGACAACCCGCTCGCCGAGACGTTCGGCAGCGTCTACCGTCCGATGGAAGCCGGCGGCGGCGGACAGCGCGGCGGCTACGGCGTTGCGGGCGGTGGCGTGATTCGTCTGCGCGCCGGCACGCTGCTCAACAACGGTGCGATTCGCGCGAACGGCGCGGAGTACCAGGACAGCGGTGCGGGCGGCTCGATCTGGATCACCGCGAACACCGTCGGCGGCAGCGGCACGATCGAAGCGCGTGGCGGCAGCGGCCATCGCGCGGGCGGCGGCGGTGCGATCGCGATCGAGTACACGAACGCGACCGGCTCGCTTCTGTCGAACCTCACGGCCATCGGCGGCCCGAGCGGCAACCCCGCCGGCGCCGGCACGATCTATCTCAAGACCGCGACGTCGACGTTCGGCGACGTGATCATCGACAACGCCGCGCAGAGCGGCGCGGCCACTGCGCTCCCGTCGTTCGGCAAAGGCATCGCGCAGAACGGCAGCAGCGGCACGCTGCTCGTCACCGAGCGCACCACGAACATCCCCGCGTACTTTGCGGGTCACTGGGTTCGCATCACGAACGCGCAGGGCGTCGTGAAGGGCACATGGCGCGTCGCGTCGGTGAGCGGCAAGAACGCCGTGCTCGAACCGAATGCGAGCGAGTCGATCGTCATCGCAGCGGGCGATTCGTATCAGGGCATCTACCGCTTCGACGCCGTGCGGATGCGCAACGCGACGCTGGTCTCGCCCGATCCGATTGAAGGTGTGGATCAGACGGTCGAAGGCTCGATGACCGTGCTCACGCCGCTCGTCACGAGCTCACTCAACATCAAACCTGCGGCGACGCTGCGCAGCGCCGCGGGCGGCGTGCTCGAGATCAACGTCACCAACGAGTTGAAGATCGACGCCGGCGCAACGATCGACGTCACCGGCCTCGGCTACGGAAACAACACGACCTATCCAGGCCACGGCCTGCCGGGCTACGCGACTGGCGGAAGCCACATCGGCTACGGCGGTCTCTATGACAATCCGCTCGGACAGGTCTACGGCAGCATCTATCGTCCGATGGAAGCGGGCGGCGGCGGACAGCGCGGCGGCTACGGAGTTGCGGGCGGCGGCGTGATTCGCATCCGTTCGGGATCGCTCGTGCACAACGGCGCGATCCGCGCGAACGGCGCGGAGTATCAGGACAGCGGCGCCGGCGGTTCGGTCTGGATCACCACCGGTCCGATCTCCGGCTCCGGCTCGATCACCGCGAACGGCGCGAACGGACATCGTGCGGGTGGAGGCGGCGCGATCGCCGTCGAATACACCACCGCGTCCGGAACGGTTCTCAACAACATCACCGCGACGTCGGGCTCCGGCGCCGTCGGCGGCGCAGGCTCGATCTATCGCAAGAGCGGTACGTCGGTGTTCGGCGAACTCACCATCGACAACGGCGGACTCGCCGGACAGTCGACGCTGCTTCCGTCGTTCGGCAGCGGCAGCGCCGCGAACGGCAGCAACGGCGCACTCGTCGTCACGACGCGCACCACCGCGATCCCGGCGTACTTCGTCGGCCACTGGGTCGAAGTTACCGGATCGAACGGCGCGCTGAAGGGCACGTGGCGCATCGCCTCGCTCGCCGGAACCAACAACACCAACTTCATGCTCGAGCCGAATGCGAGCGAGAGCATCAGCATTCAGCCGGGTGACTTCTGGCAAGGCGTGTTCCGCTTCGACAACGTCAAGCTGCGCACGACCACCGTCAGCACCGGCGATCCGCTGCGTGTCACCGGAACGATCGACAAGGGCACGACCACGCTCGACGAGAACGCCGGCCCGCCGATCTTCGCGGAAGCGAAGCGCGCGTCGATCGTCGTCGACAGCGCGCTCGCGGGCGACGCCGTCGTCGGTCCGTTCGGCACGGTGCTCGACAGCAACGCGCCGGTCAAACTCACGATCACCAACGTCCGCACGAACGCGACGTACACCGCGAACGCGAACCCGGACGGCTCGTTCCGCGTGCCGGTCGCCGGTCGCGCGGGCGACACGTTCACGATCTACGGCACCGACTCGCACTCGTTCCCGCTCACGTCGCCGACGTACGCGGTCAACGGCGCGATCGTCGAGCTGAACACGATTCAGTCCTTCGTCATCGAACCGTCGACCGTCGCGAGCGGCTCGCCCGCGTACGCCGCGCTGCGACTCGCAGCTCCGGCGCGCAGCGGCGGCGTCATCGTGACGCTCACCAGCTCGCACGCAGCCGCGAACGTTCCGGCGACAGTCACGATCCCGGCCGGCCAGACGAGCGGCCAGATCGCGATCACCACGTCGTCCGTCAGTTCCGCCACCGACGTCGCCATCACCGCGACCGTTGGTGCGAGCACGAAGGCTGCGAACGTCACGCTGCTTCCGTCCGAGTCGGCCGCACTCATCGACGTCACGCTCGCGTCAGCGTCGATCGAAGGCGGCACGACCGTCAACGGCACCGTGCTCCTCGGCGCACCCGCGCCCGATGGCGGCGCACTCGTGACCCTCACGTCGACTTCGACGCAAGCCACCGTGACGTCGTCCGTCGTCGTGCCGCAGGGCGCGACGCAGGCTTCGTTCACCGTGACGACGCAGAAGGTCGGTGCGAACACGAGCCTGCGGATCAACGCGACGTGGGGCGCGTCGCACAGCGCGGACCTGCAACTCACGCCGTGCGCGTCGATGGGCAGCGTCACCGCGCCGTCGTCGACGACGCTGAACTCCGTTTGGGTCGACGACGCCGCACCCGCGAACGCGACGGTGACCGGCGACACGTCGTTCGATTCGACGCGTGTCGCATTCGGCGCGTCGTCGCTGCACTTCCTGCCTCCCACCGTGAATCCAGTCCGCACATACGCATTCACCGGCGCGACCGCGCTCACCGCGACGCCGAACGATCTGCTCGCGCTGTGGGCACTCGTCAATCCGTGCAATCCGCCGCGCCAGATCCTGGTCACGTGGACCGACGGCACGAGCTCGTACCGCGTGTCGTGGGGCGAGAGCCGCATCGATCCGACGTTGCCGCAAATCAACGCCGGTCCGATTCCGACGGGCGGACAGTGGACGCGTCTCGACGTGCTCGCGCGCGCGCTCTTCAGCACGAACAAAAGCCTCACCGGCCTGTCGATTCGCGTCGAGGGCGGCGAAGTCTGGTTCGACGGCGTTGGCGTCGCGACATGCTCGCTTGCGCCGAATGCGCCGTCTCCGTCGTCCTTCCCCGCCAACGACGTCGTCTGGCTCGACGACGACACGCCGAGCGGCGTGACGTTCGGCGGCACGGCGTGGACGTGGGACACGACGCAGCGCGCGTCGGGCTCGCGCTCGCACGTCGAGCCGGTCGCCGCCGGGTTCCATCAGCACTTCTTTTACAGCATGCCCAATCCGATCGCGATCGCGCCGGGCGACGTGTTCTACGCGTACGTCTTCCTCGATCCCTGCAATCCGCCACGCGAGGTGATGCTGCAGTTCTCCACCGGCCTCGGCTCGGGCTGGGATGATCGCGCGTACTGGGGCGAAGACCTGATCGGCGGCACGCGCTATCGCGTCGGCCCGCTGCCCGAGCTCGGGAAGTGGGTGCGCCTCGAAGTGCCGGCCGCGGTGCTCCGGTTGAACGAGCGCAAGATCGACGGTCTCGCGTTCACGCTGTACGACGGCCGCGCGTGGTTCGATCGCAGCGGCAAGTACGGCCGCGTGAATCTCGCGTACAACAAGCCCGCGCGTCAGTCGTCCGACTACACGGAGAACGACCCGCCCAGCCGCGCAGTCGACGGCAACCTCGCCACCGGCCACGGCTCGATGAGCATCACGAAGTACCTCGCCGATCAGTGGTGGGAAGTGGACCTCGGCTCGGTCGCGCCGATGATCGACTCGATCGAGATCCGCGGGCGCACGGACTGCTGCAACAGCCAGACGGAAAACATCACGATGATCGTGTCGGACGATGCGATCACCGCGGCGAATCTCACCGCGGCGCGCGCGCTGACGTCGTCCGGTGCGAGCGTGTATCGCTTCCCCGGTGCAGCGAACAGCTCGTACACGACGCAGGTCGGACGCTCCGGCCGCTACATCCGCATCTGGCGAGCGGGCACCGACCACCTGGCGTTACCCGAGGTGCTCGTGTGGGCGCCGGCGTCGCCGGGACGCGTCAACGTCGCGGCGGGCAAAGCGTCGTTCGCACCGGCTTCGCACATCTATCAGTCTTATCTCCCGCAGTACGCGAACAACGGCAGCGCGTCGGACACGTACAACACGACCGGCAACATCTTCCACTCGACAACGACGACCGAACCGTACTGGGAAGTCGACCTCGGCAAGTCGGAGCCGGTCTCCACGATCGACATCGGCGCGCGCACCGACTGTTGCCCGGAACAACTCACGGGCTACTACGTGCTGACCTCCGATCAGCCGTTCGCCGGAACCGCACTCGCGACGACGCTCGCGGATCCGAACGTTTCGGCCTGGTACGTCGGCTCGTTCGTTCCGGTCGCGAACATTCACGCCAATCGCACCGCGCGCTACGTGCGCGTGCAACGTCCGGGCGTGAACATCGGCGCGATCGTCTTCACCGAAGTACGCGTGTGGTCTCAGCAGCCGAACACGAAACTCTTCTCGCTGCCGGCAACGCCGAAGCCGTCGACGACGTCGTCGTCGCGATCCAACACTGAATTTGATTTCGCACGAGCGTACCGGCGCCAGGGTCTGGCGCCGGTCGCCGTCGCGGTTCGCTGATCGTCCGGATCATCAATGGGTACTCAGATGCGTAAGACAGTTCTGTGCTTGCTCCTCCTCCTCTGCGTGAGCGCATTCGCGCAGCAGGCCGAGGTCAGTTACGTCGACGACTTTCAGAGCTACGGCTCGCCGCGCAATCCACCGGGATGGGTGGACACGTCGATCGGCAGTTCGAAGCCCGAGGCCGGAGGTCTGTACAAGACCTGGCCCGATCCGTTGCAGGGCAACAAGGGCACGAACATCGTCTTCGGGACGAAGCAGTCATCGGGCAAGCCCGAGGGCAACAACCCGCGCATCGGAACGTTCTCGACGCTGAGCACGAAGACCTTCACCGGCAACGGACGCTTCGAGTACACCGGCCGCTTCATCAAGACCAGTGACACCACGCGCATCGGCTTCACCTTCTTCTCGTCGTATCCCGAGCAGGACAAGTACTACCTCATCGGACTCTGGTCCGTTCCCAACACCTCGACTCTGACCATGCAGCTCTTCGCGTTCGGCGCCGGGACTCCGGCCGGAACGCTCAACAGCGGATTCACGCCGCTGACCAACAAGTGGTATCGCTTCTCGATCCAGGTCGACGACGCGGACAACGCGACGAAGATTCGCGCGCGCTTCTGGCTCGACGGCACGCCGGAGCCGACGACGTACTCCATCGACGCGACCGACGCCGCGGCGACGCGACTCAAGCAGGGCCGCATCGGCATCTGGTCCGCCGTCAAAGGTGACGCGTACGTCGACGACCTCGGCGCGAAGTCGCCGGTCGATCACGCGTCGCCGGTCATCACCTTCTACGAATCCGGCGTGCTCCTCGCGCCCAACACCCTCACGAAACTCAACCACGACGCGCGCGTCGACGTGCGGGCGACCGATGACCTCTCCGGCATCGCCTCGCTCACCGCGACCGCCGACGGCAATCCGTACACGCCGCTCACGCCGATCACCGCCGAAGGCACGCACACCATCAAAGCCGTCGCGATCGACAACGTCGGCAATCGCGTCGAGAGCCAGACGCAGGTCCTCGTCGACAAGACCGCGCCCGTCATCACGCTCACGGAAAGCGGTGCGCCGTTGCCGCTGCCACTCTCGAAGTTCAAGCGCGTCCCGTCGGTCGTCATCGCCGCGACCGACACGTGGACCGGCGCAACGTATACAGCCACATTAGATGGGCAGCCATACAATTCAGGCGCACCCATCAGCGCGGAAGGTACGCATCATTTGAAAGTCGACGCCGTCGATGGCGTCGGCAATCGCAGCAGCGTGCAGGCCACGATCCTCGTCGACCTCAGCGCGCCTGCGATCGAGTTCTACGAACAGGGCGTGAAGCTCACGTCGCCCGCGAAATTCAAAGTCGATCCGATCATCGAGCTGCGTCTCTCCGACACCTTCTCGACCGCGACCTACACCGCGACGCTCGAGAACGGCACGCCGTGGCGCTCGCTCGATCCGATGCCGGTTGGCTGGCACAAGATCACCGTCAACGCCGTCGACGAAGCGGGCAACACCGCGACCGCGACGCTCGACGTGCTCGTCGACAAAGACCTGCCGGTCATCGTCCTCAAAGACAAAGACACGGGCCTCGTGCTCGATCCCGCGGCGATCGCGAAGTACAAGCGCGACGTCGCGATTCGCATCGAAGTCACCGATGCGACGTCGAACGTGCAGTCCACGTCGCTGCTCAACGGCCAGTCGTACACGTCCGAAACACTGATCACCGTCGAACAGAACACGCACGCGCTCACCGTGCATGCGGTCGACGAGGCGGGCAACGTCGCGGACGTGACGCTCGCGCTGCTCGTTGACAAGAGCGAGCCGGTGATTGCGTTCTCCGAGGGAGGAGTGCGTCTGGACGCGCGCGACCTCCACAAGTTCCTGCGTGACGCCGTCATCGACATCGCTGTCACCGACGCGATCTCGACCGCGACCTACACCGCGACGCTGGCCACGCCCGCGCGCGGCACGAGCGGAGCGTTCA
>DASVNL010000468.1:0-2844 GCA_036383875.1 Thermoanaerobaculia bacterium | reverse complement strand
CCGATGTGTTTCAAGGCGACACGACGTTCCAGCCTGCGCGGCAACGCGTGAAGGCGACACTCGTCGCGAACCTGAACCACGTGCGCGTCGAGGAGAACGGCATCCTCAAGCCGTACGTGAAACGCGGTACGGAGCGCACCGACTCGCGCATCTCGCTGCAGGAGCTCTTCTACGAACGCAAGCTGCGCGACCTCTCGCCGAACTACGACTTCCTCTCGATTCGCGTGGGCATTCAGCCGTTCTCGAGCGACTTCCGAGGATTCGTTTTCACCGACACCAACCTGGGCGTGCGCGTCTTTGGCAACTACGCCGCGAATCGCTATCAGGCCAACCTCGCGTACTTCGAGCGGCTCGAGAAAGATACGAACTCCGGGCTGAATATTTTTCACGAGTTCCGCGATCAGCGCGTCCTCGTCGCGAATTTTTACTGGCAGGACTTTCTCCGCAAGGGCTACACGCAGCAATTCTCGATTCATCACATGCGTGACGACGCGTCGACGAAGTACGACCGCAACGGCATCCTCGTGCGGCCCGCGCCCGTCGGCGTCGCGATGCCGCACGACATCCACGCGACGTACATCGGCGCCGCAGGCCTCGGCCACCTCGGACGCATCAACGTCGACCACGCGCTCTACTACGTCTTCGGCCGCGACTCACTCAATCCGATCGCCGGCCCCGATCCTGAACTGCGTCGCGGCGATTCGGTACGCATCAGCGCGGGCATGGCTGCGCTCGAACTTTCGTACGATCGAGACTGGCTGCGTCCGCGCGTCGGATTCTTCTACGCGAGCGGCGATCGCAATCCGCGCGATCGCAGCGCGCGCGGCTTCGACTCGATTTTCGACGCGCCCGCGTTCGCGGGTGGCGGCTTCTCCTTCTTCAATCGCATGGGCATCCGCCTCGCGCAGACCGGCGTCGCGCTCGTCGAGCGGGGGAGCCTGTTGCCGTCGCTGCGCAGCAGCAAAGACGAAGGACAGTCGAACTACGTGAACCCCGGCCTGCAGCTCGCGACGATCGGACTCGACGCGGAGATCACTCCGCGACTCAAAGCCATCTTCACCGCGAACTACCTGCGCTTCGATGCAGTCGAGCCGCTGCAGGAAGTGCTGTTCCAGGACGAGATTCACAAAGACATCGGAACGGACTTGAGCGTCGGACTGCGCTATCGCCCGTTCCTCAGCAACAACGTCGTGATCGTCGGCGGCGCCGCGACGCTGATCCCCGGAAAAGGATTCACCGACATCTACGAAACCGATGCGCCGCTGTACCACGCGTTCATGAATGTGGTGTTGCAGTTTTAAGACGATGAGCGAACCTCAACCGGAGCGCCGGCTTCGAGCCGGCCGTCTCGCCGCCTTCCAGGCGGCCGTGCTGCTGCTCGCCGTCAGCCGGCTTGAAGCCGGCGATCCGGCCGGCAGGATGCCGGCGCTACTCGGCCAGACGCCCGCGCAGGCCACCGAGAAATCGCGCGGCTGCCTCACGTGTCATCAAGGCATCGAGCCGATGCACGCGTCCGCGGCGGTGCGACTCGGCTGCACCGATTGCCACGGCGGCAACGCGTCGGCGCTCCTCAAAGATCAGGCGCACATCCAGCCGCGCAATCGCGACCTCTGGAAAACTTCGGCGAATCCGCCGCGAACGTATACGGCGTTGCTCGAAGAGTCGCCTGAGTTCGTGCGCTTCATCAATCCCGGCGACCTGCGCGTCGCGCGCGAAACATGCGGCACGTGTCACTCGAAACAGACCGCCGCCGTGCCGCGCAGCACGATGACGACGAGCGCGGTCTTCTGGGCCGCGGTCAGTTACGCAAACGGACTCACATCGCAGAAGCGCGCGTTCCTCGGCGAGTCGTACAACCGTGACGGCAAACCGCAGGTGCTGATCCCCGCGACGCCCCCGACGCCCGAGCAAGTCGCGAAGGGCGCGCGGCCGCAACTTTTACCCCTGCCGCGCTGGGAAATCTTCCAGCCCGGCGAATACTTCCGCGCGTTCGAGCGCGGCGGCGCGGCGAACAACACGTTCCCGCCGGAGATCGGCAACCCGAGTCCGAACGATGAAGCCGGACGTCCCGACATCCGTCTTGGCAATCGTGGACGCGGCACCGGGTCGCGCATCTCGCCCGCACTCATCAACCTCCACAAGACCCGCCTCAACGATCCACACCTCTCGTTCCTCGGCACGAACGATCATCCCGGCGACTACCGCTCGTCCGGATGCACCGCCTGCCATGTCGTCTACGCGAACGATCGCGATCCGCTCCATTCCGGACCGTGGGCCGCTGCGGGACACACCGGCTTCTCGCGTACGAATGACCCGTCGATTCCGAAAAACGAGAAGGGCCATCCGATTCGCCATCAGTTGACGCGCGCGGTGCCGACGAGCCAATGCATGTCGTGTCACATGCATCAGCCCAACTCCTTCGTCAACACCTACCTCGGCTACACGATGTGGGACTACGAGTCCGACGCGGAGTTGCTGTGGCCGAAAGAGCAACGCAAGCCGACCGAGGCCGAGAAACGCACGAGCCTCGCGCACAATCCCGAAGGCGCAGCGCCGCGCGGACTCTGGACCAGCATCGACTTTCTCGAGCGTGTCTCGAGCCTCAATCCGCAGGCGAAGCACACGCAGTTCGCCGACTACCACGGCCACGGCTGGAACTTCATGGCCGTCTTCAAGAAAGATCGCAAAGGCAATCTGCTCGATGCTGACGATCACGTCGTTTCGTTCGACGATCCCGAGAAATTCAGGAAGGCCGTGCATCTCCGCGACATCCATCTCGAGCGCGGCATGCATTGCGTCGACTGTCACTTCTCGCAGGACGAGCACGGCAACGGCCAGCTCTAC
>DASVNL010000467.1:0-1586 GCA_036383875.1 Thermoanaerobaculia bacterium | reverse complement strand
GATGCCGTAGTTCTGATACGCCTTCGCATTCGTCGCGTCTTTCTTGAGCACGCGGCGAAACTGATCGAGCGCCTCGCCCGTGCGTCCGGAATCCGCGAGCGCGATGCCGTACGCATTGAGCACGTCAGGATCCGCGTCCTCGGTCGCAAGCGGTGCGAGGACCTCGACTGCTTCCTTCGCGCGACCGGTCTCACTGAGCGTGAGTCCGAGTCGCGTGCGCATCTGCTCGGTCGCGGTGCCCGTCGCGATCGCCCCGCGCAATGTCTCGATCGCATCGGCCGGCCGCTCACTTTCCTGCAAGAGGAAGCTGAGCATCTCGACCGCGGACGGCATGCCGGGACGCTTCTTCGTCACCTGCTGCGCGAGAGTGACCGCATCGCGGATCTTGCCCGCCTGATACAGCTCGACGACGCGATGGAGGTCGTTATCGAGATCAACGAGCTTCTTCGGATCGTCGTCGATCGTGTAGCTCGCCTTCACCGCGTTGCTGCCGGAGATGTAGCCAAGCGACAACAGGCGCGACTGATCTTCATTCGAAACGCTGCGCTCCTTCGTCTGCTTCGCACCAGGCGCGGCACCCGCGAGGAGCTTGCGAATCGCGAAGAGATTGCGGCGATCGCTTTCGGCGAGATTGGCTTTCTCCGCCGGATCGTTCTTCAGGTCGTACAGCTCGGCGATCGGGAGGTCGATGTACTTGTTCGCTCCGTGGATCATGCCGACGAGCGGAGCCCAGCCGCGATTGAGCATCGCGCTGAGCGCTTCGAAGTATGTGTCCTCGTCGCCGCGCGCGTCGAAGAGTGAGTGGCCGAGGAGCTGTTGCGGCTTGGCGATGTTCGCGAGCTGCAGGATCGTCGGCACGATGTCGATGTGCCGCACCGCGCGATCCTGCCGCCCCTTCTCGATGCGGTTCTTCGCGTAAACGAAGAGCGGAACTTTGAGCGTCGACTCGTACGCGAAGAGGCCGTGCGTCAGCTCGCCATGATCGCCGCGCGCTTCACCGTGATCGGCCGTGAAGACGATCAACGCTTCGGGATCGGCCTGCAGGATCGGCTCGAGGAACGCGCGGAGTTGCGTGTCGACGTACGACACTTCGCCGAGGGACGGATCGTCGCGGAAGTCTTGCGCGAAGGTCGCGGGTGGCGCGTACGGCGCGTGCGGATCGTAGAGATGCACCCAGAGAAACTTCTTCTGCGACGCGGTCGCGTTCCACCACTGCGTCGCAGGCGCGAGCACTTCGTTTGCGGCGCGCTCGTCGACGACGAAGTCGCGCGGACGCGAGGCCTCGCGATACTTGTCGTCGTACACATCGAAGTCGCGGCCGAGGCCGAAGCGCGCGTCGAGTGGGAACGCGCCGATGAACGCGCCGGTTGCATAGCCGTTCTGCTTGAGGAATTTCGCGACGGTCGGATGTTGCGCATCGAGCTCGAAACCGGCGTTGTCGCGAATGCCGTGCTGATACGGCAGGAGTCCCGTGAGGATGTTCGCGTGCGATGGCAGCGTCACGGTGTTGTGCGCGTGCGCGTTGGTGAAGATCACGCCATCCGCCGCGAGTGAATCGAGGAACGGCGTCTTCACACGCGTGTTGC
>DASVNL010000466.1:0-5649 GCA_036383875.1 Thermoanaerobaculia bacterium | reverse complement strand
CTGGACGCTCGTTGTTTGCGGCTACGCCGTCGCGGCGATGCTCGCGTTCGCGAGCGTTTACGTCTCGCAGCGCTTAAGCGATCAGGCGTCCGCGGGGATGTCGGCGTTCGGCGATGCGATTTTGTTCTGCATCGTGTTCGGCGCTGTCGCTCTGCTTCCGACGCTCTACGCGCTTTACCTGATCTTCCGTCGCCGTCGCGCGTGATTCGCTACAATCCGGGCCCATGAGAACGTTGATCGCGAGTGCGCTCGGTGTGCTGTTGCTCGGTTGCGCGGAAGAGAAGACTGTTCCGCAACCTGCAGTTGAAACGACAGCGACGACAGCGACTGTCGCGACGACGTCCACTGTCGCGACGACCGCGACGACGTCGACGACATCGAGCGATGCGGCGCCGGTCGAGACGGTGCCCGGAACGTTTGCCGGTCAGGTGAAAGTCGGGCAGGCGGATTCGATGTTCAACTACGTCGGCGCCGAGAGCGGCGACTTTGCGCCGATGCGCTTTCGCAATGATTCCGAGGCGGGGAAGAAGATTCTGGCGGCCTGCGCGAATGATGATTTGTGCGAGTTCACCGGCAGCGTCGAATGGCTCGATGAAACACCGCCGCCCGACGCCTCCGCCATCGGCCGCATCGTGACCGTCGAGAGCGTGAAACGCCTGCCGCCAGACCAATAGGAATGTACGACTTCGACTTCGCCGTCCTCGGCGGCGGCCCAGCCGGTTCGTCCGCAGCGATCACGCTCGCGCAGCGCGGTCACTCCGTCGTGTTGCTCGAACGCGAGCACTTCCCGCGATTCCATATCGGCGAGTCGTTGCTCTCCACGGCCAACGACGCGTTCGAAGCGTTGGGCGTCGCGGAGAAGATGGCGAAGGCCGCGTTCCCGGAGAAGTGGGGAGCGCGCCTGTTCACGCACGACGGCATGAGCGGTCGCGGCGTGAACTTCGCGGATGTCAGCGAGGTCCGGCGGCCGCAGACGTACCAGGTGCCGCGCGCCGAGTTCGATCACATCCTGCTCGAGCGTGCGCGCGAAGTGGGCGTCGACGTGCGCGAGGGAACGCAAGTCGTCGGCTGCGAGTTCGACGCCGGCGCGGCGCGCGTGCAAGTCGCGAAGCAGAACGAGATCCGCGTGCGCGCGATCGTCGACGCGACGGGTCGCAATGGATTGATCGCGCGGAAACTCGATCTGCGAACCGACGAGCCGCTGCTCGCGAACATCGCGATCTTCTCGCACTACGAAAACGTCCCGCGACTCAGCGACGGCGGCGGTCCGAACGACATTCGCATCGTCGCGCGCGAAGACTCGGGTTGGTTCTGGCTGATCCCGATCTCCGATCAATTGATGAGCGTCGGCGTCGTGCTGCCGCGGTCTCTTTATCTGCAAATGCCGGAGGGCACGCCTGAGGAGCGGCTCGATCGCGCGCTTGCGGACACGCCTGTCGTCGCGGAGCTCATGCGCGACGCACGTCGCGCGTGGCCGGTGCGTGTCGAAAAGGATTTCTCGTACAGCGCGTCCAAGTACGCGGGCGACCGTTGGATCCTCGCCGGCGACGCGGGCTCGTTTCTCGATCCCGTCTTTTCGACCGGCGTGTCGATCGCGATGGAGTCGGGCATCGAAGCGGCGCAGGCGCTCGATGAAGCGCATAGGAAGAATTCATTCTCCGCGCGCCAGTTCAAGAAATTCTCGCAGCGTCAGGCGCGACGCTTTCGCACGTTCCGGCGTTTCGTGATCGGCTTCTACACGCCGCAATTTCGCGATCTGTTCTTCAAAGCGAATCCGCCGCGTCTCCTGTTTCGATCGGTGGTCACGATCCTCGCGGGACGCTGGAACGCGAGCCTCTGGACGCGCGCGCTCAATCGTCTGTTCTTCGCCGCGGTCGCAGCGCAGCAGCGGTTCGGCCTCGCGCCGCGTCTGTTCTCGCGCGAGAAGACGGCGGGATATCCGACGCGCGACTGATCAGACGCGCACGAGCCTGAACTCGCCAAACAGAGTGTTCGGGCAACGTCCGCCGAGGGAGCCTTCGATGGCCACGGGCGCGACGCGCGTCAGCACGAGATTCACATCGCACGGCGTTTGTTGCGGGAGCCCGTTGATGCGCAACGAAATCGCGGTGCCTTGAACGCTCCCCGTGACCGTGTGCGTCACGCCGTTGCGACTCGTGAGCGTACCTTGCACCGACGTGCCGATCGTTTCGGCTGAGAGTCGAACGCGACTCCAGTCCTCGCCGGCGGGATACGCGGCCAGCTCTCCTTCCCACGTTCCATTCAACCCCAGCGAAGCATTCGGCTCGGTGGGTGACGAGCCGTTGCAACCGGCGATGAGGATTCCGAGGAGGAGGAGCAGGAGGGTGGGGCGCATGATGTTTCTTACGGCGTCGCGCGGAGTCGTGTCTACGTGGATCACGGCCGGGATCGCTTCTTGCGACGCAGACGTTTCGATGTTTCAAGAACCCTTCGATGCTGTCGACGTTCAGATCTGGACCGCCGACCGCGCAGGCGCGCTCACGTTCGTCAATTCATTCACCTCGACCTACTTTGGAATCCCGCGCGAGCAGTTGATCGGCGAGGGCTGGCAGAACGTGCTGCACTCCGCGGACGTCGCGATTGCGGTCGCAGCGTGGACTGAAGCGCTTCGCACCGGCGAGCCGTATCACGTCGACTTTCGATTGCTGCGCGGTTCCGATCGCACGCAGCGCTGGCATCACGCGTCCGCGCGTCTCGTCGAGATCGACGGCGAGGCAGTGTGGATCGGCTCGAACGTCGACATGGACGCGGAGAAGCGCGCGGACGAAGTGCTGCAGGCGTGGCGGCAGCAACTGCGCAGTCGCAGCGAGGCGATCTAGCGACGTGGCGCGCGTCTTGTAGCAGAGCCCGGTCATGAACTGGCTCGTTTGGGTTGGACTCGCTGTCGTCGTCGCCGCAATCGCCGCAGTGACCGGCGCGAAACCGAAAGGCACACGTCCCGTGGCGCACACGCGATTGATGGGCGTCGGCCGCATCGCGTTGCTGGTCGTCGTCGTGATCTTCGCGTACCTCGCGTATCGCGCACGCGGCGGCTGATCGCCGCAACGCGTCCGGTATGCTGCGCGGATGATCGCCTCGTCCAGACTCCTCCTCACACTCGCGCTCGCGCTGTTCGCGGCCGGCGCGTTCGCGCAAACCGAAGAAGGATTTCGCGGACGGGTGTGGTCGCTGGAGTTGCCGGAGTCGTACAACGAGCGCAAGTCGGCGTCGCCCGCGTCGGACGTGCTGATGATCGGATTCACGCAGGCCGTTCGCGACGACGGGTCGCGTCCGCTGATTCAGATCACGCTCGTCGAGATGCCGCTGAACATGAATCCGGCGACGTTCATCAAGACCCTGCGCGAACAAATGATCGCGGGCGTTCAGCGCCGTCGCGAGGAGTGGCAGGTGAAGGAGTCGGAGTCGACGATCGGCGACGTCGCCGTGACGCGCTATGAATGGAGCGGCGTCACGATTCCCGCCGCCGACGGTGCCTCGCGACGCGCTCCGGCCCACGGCGTCATGCTCGTCGGCGTCCACGAAGGCATCGGATTCTCGCTGCATACGCAGGACCTCGACACGTTCGCGGAGAAGACTCTGCCCGAAGCGGAGCAGGCGATGCGCACGTTCAGAATCCGCCGACCGGCCGCGAAATGAAGCTCTGGTATTCTCCCGTCCGCTAGAGACGGAGGAGAGGCCGCGATGGCTGACGCGAAAGAAGAAGTGTCCGGTGCGGATGCGGAGCAGGGCTCCAAACGATTCGAGTTGTTGTGCGGCATCAGCATCGCCGTGATTGCCGCGATCCTTTCAATCAGTGACCTCGGCGCCGGAAAGTACGGCGACGACGAGTTGCTCGCGCACAACGAAAAGAGCGGAGCGTATCTCTGGTACCAGTCGAAGGGGATCAAGGAAACGCTCGTCGAAGGGCAGCGCGATACGTTGCAGGCGCTGATGGCCGCGAACTCGATCGCGGACGAGCAGAAGCCGGCCGTGCAGCAGTTGCTCACGAAGCTCGAGACGCGCATCGCTCGCTACGGTCGCGAGAAGAACGAGATCCTCAAAGGCTCCGCGGGCGTCGGACGCGAGAACTGGTCGCAGGAAGTCGACGGCAAACTCGGACACGTGACCGGCGCTGCTGAATGGGAAGCGAAAGCCGAAGCGCTGGGCAAAGCGGGCGACATGTTCGACTACGCCTCGCTCTTCCTCCAGCTCGCCCTCGTCCTCGGCGCAATCAGTCTCGTCACGCAAAACCCGAAGTCGCGCCTCGCGTTCTTCGCGTTCATGGTGATCCTGGCCGTCGTCGGGACAGGCTACTCGGTCATCGCGTTCCGCGCCGCGCTCGCGATTTAGAGTCGTCGCAACACGAAGTTGATCGTCTGCGTCTGATTGCGTGAAAACCGGATCACGACGGGATTCGTCTGTCCCGGCGCGAACTCATATCCCGCGGGCGGCGTCACGACGATCCGATACTCGCCGCTCGTCTTGAGAAAGAAGTAGTACCCAGGCAGCCCCGCGGTCCCGCTCAGCCCACCCTGATCCTCGACCTGGCCGTTCATCCGATCGAGTCGCACGTTCGCGCCATCAATCGCGACGCCCGCGGCGTCGCGCACATAAACATCGGCGCGCCCGAATTCATAGTCGGACGGTTCCGTCGGAAACCCTCCGCAAGCAACGAACGCGAACAGCGCTACGACGGCGATCCAGATTGTCGATCTCTGCATGGTCGCGCGGATTAGAGCAGGTCCTGTGCCTTAGCCCGGCACGTTCCCCGGCGGGAAGCCGAAGCTCATTCGCACGGCCGAGTATTCGTCGGGGACGCCGCCGTCTTTGCGACGAATCACCAGCGGGGTTTCGACGAATTCCTCGTACGTCGCGGGCAAGTCCGACGCGCGGCATGCGGCGAAGAGCGTGATCAGTGGCGGTTCGCCGTCTTTGAACACGACGTCGCGACGTCGCACGAGTTTCAGCGAGGCTTCACTCACCGCGTCGAGCACGCGCGAGATCTGCGCGGTGGGGAAGACGAACGCGAAGATGCCGCCGGGGGCGAGGATCTTCGACGCGGCGAGGGCGTAGTCGAAGACCGAGCCGCGGATCTCGATCCGCGCGGGGATGGCCTGCGGGTGTTGCGCCTCCGATGCAGTTCCGGAAGGCCAGTAGGGCGGACTTCCGGTGACGAGGTCGAACGGCGCTTCGTGTGCGAGTGCGTCGGAGCGGAGATCGGCGTGGTACAGCGTGAATCGCGATTCGAGTCCGTTGTAGCGCACGCTCTTGCGCGCGAGTCGGATCGAGATGTCCTGCGCTTCGACTGTGCAGAACGTCGCGCCGGGGAGACGCCACGCGGAGATCAGCGCGACCGAGCCGATGCCCGATCCGAGATCGGCGGCGCGACGCACGGTCGGCGCGCACGTCGTGCCGTACCACGCGGTGAGCACATCGTCGGTCGAGTAGCGGTGGCCCTTCGCGTATTGAAAGATGCGGAAGTAGCCGCAGAGGAAATCGAGCGTCTCGCCGTCTTCGGGCTCGATGCCGCCGGGAGGGACGGGGCCGGGGCGGCGCCAGCCGCGATAGGAGTCATCCATCAAGAGTTCGATAGCATAGCCGCGCCGACATGAGCACGAAACTCGTCTGGACCTCCGACCCCGAAGAAGC
>DASVNL010000465.1:0-4727 GCA_036383875.1 Thermoanaerobaculia bacterium | reverse complement strand
CGCGTGCGAGGCCATCTCGTCGTCGAAGTCGACGTACTCGAAGTTCGAAGGCATCGATTTGTTGCGCGAGCGCATCGCGAAAAAAATCTCGCACTTCAACGGATTCGAAGTCGATCCTGCGATCGAGCTCGTCGTCACGGTTGGATCGACCGGCGGTTTCGCGGCTGCCGCGATGGCGACGCTCAATCCCGGCGACGAAGTGATTCTCTTCGAGCCGTACTACGGCTATCACCTCAACACACTCAAAGTCCTCGGCATCGAGACGAAATTCGTCCCGCTGCAACTGCCCAACTGGTCGATCGACTTCGATCAGTTGCGCGCGGCGTTCGGACCGAAGACGCGCGGCATCATCGTCTGCACGCCTTCGAATCCGTGCGGCAAAGTCTTCACGCGCGATGAGCTCGAGAAGATCGCGGCGCTCTGCCACGAGTTCAACACCTGGTGCTTCACCGACGAGATCTACGAGTACATCGTCTACGACGGACGCACGCACCTCTCGATGGCCGCGGTCGACAAAGAGATCGCGATCACGATCAGCGGCTTCTCGAAAACGTTCAGCGTCACGGGCTGGCGCATCGGCTACGTCGCGGCGGATCGTCGCGTCGCGTCGTCGATCGGACTCGTGAACGATCTCTTCTACGTGTGTGCGCCGACGCCGCTGCAGTGGGGCATCGCGCGTGCGCTGGAGATCGGCGACGACTACTACCGCAATCTCGCCGCTGATTATCAGAAGAAGCGCGATCTGCTCGCCGATGCGCTGCGCGAAGGTGGCTTTCGTCCGTTCGTGCCGCAGGGCGCGTACTACATGCTCGCGGAGATTCCGGAGCGTTTCGCGAACGCCACCGAAGCTGCGATGGCGCTCATCGAAGAGGCGAAAGTCGCGTCGGTGCCGGGTCCGTCGTTCTACGCGAGCAACGCGGGTGATCGCCTGCTGCGCTTCTGCTTCGCGAAGGATTTCGCAGCGCTCGAAGAAGCAGCGCGACGACTGAGTCGCGTCGCCGTGAGCGCGTAAGTGTCATCCCGTCCGCAAGCACGGGATGACACGATCGGGGTGTCCGCTACTTCACGTACGTCGCGAGTGCCTTCTGCACGGCGATGATCGCGTCGCCGGCTTTGAACGTGTGCTGAATCGGGTCGGATGATCCCGAGACCCAGATGCGCAGCTCCGACTCGAGATCGAGGTGGCCCGCGGTCTCGACGGAGTAGTGCGTGATCGCGCGGTAGGGGATCGAGTGGTACTCGGTCTTCTTGCCGGTCATGCCCTGCTTGTCGACGATGAGCAGACGCGTGCGCGTGAAGATGAGCATGTCGCGAATGAGTTGAAACGCACGGTCGACCTGCTCGCCGTCTGCGAGGACGTTGACGAGATTCTTCTCGACGTCTTCGACGTCGGCCTGCGAGGCGTTGCCCAGGAGTCCGGAGAGGATGCCCATGAATTCGCGCTCCTACTTTTTATGCGCCGCGCGCAGGTCGACGAGGATGTCCTCTGCGTGCTTCTTCGTGTCGACCTTCTTGTAGATCTTCTTGATTCGGCCGTCCGGTCCGATCCAGAACGTCGTGCGGGCCACACCCCAGATGCGGCGGCCGTACATGTTCTTCTCTTTCCACACGCCGTACATCTTCGCGACGTCCGCCGTCTCGTCGGAGAGCAGCGGGAAGTTGAGGTTGTACTTGCCGGTGAATTTCTCGTGGCTCGGAATCGCGTCGGTGGAGACGCCGAGGACGACGGCGTGTTCTTTCGTGAGATCCGATTCGTGATCGCGGAACGAGCACGCCTCGGCCGTGCAGCCCGGCGTGTCGTCCTTCGGATAGAAATAGAGGATCACGTCCTTGCCGCGGAACTCCTTCAGCGAAGTCTCTTTTCCGCGCGTCGAGGGAAGAAGAAAGTCGGGAGCGGCGTCGCCGACTTTGGGCTCGTAGAAATCCTGCATCGATGGCTCCTTAGTTGGCCGCGCTCGCGCCGAACAGCACTTTCTCCGCGACCAGCACGGCATTGAGTGCCGAACTGCGGCGCAGATTATCGCAGACCGCCCACACCCAGAATCCGCCGCGAATCGTCGGATCGGGACGCACCTCGGCGATCAGCACTTCGTCTTTGCCGGCCGCGTCGATCGTGCCGAACTGCTGATCGCCTTCCGGCAGCGCCAGCGCGGGATTCGCGCGGAACGCCTCGAGGATCGCATTCGGATCGAGCTCGTCTGCCGTCTTGATGAAAAGCGAGAACGTGTGACTGTGAAAGATCGTCCCCTGCGTGATCAGCATCGCGATCTGCGTGCGCGCGTCGGTGATGCCCTTGATCTGCGAGACGATGAACTCTTCGTTGTGCTCGGATGCAGGGAAGAGGTTGAACGCAAGCTGCCGGTCGAAGACGTTGTGCTTCACGGCCTGGACGCTGAGCACGCTGATCGTCTGATTCGCGAGCTCTTCGACGCCTTCCTGTTCGAACTCCGATGCGGGCTGCACGACCGTCGCCGTGCAGGCTTCGACGCGACTCAGCGTCGCGATCTGTTTGAGGATCAGCGCGATCGGAATCGCGACGGGATGCGGCGAGACGAGCACGTCGTCGCCTGCGCCGAGCTCTTCGAGATTGATCCCGGCGATGGCGAGCTTGCCGTCTTCCGCCGTCGTCGGCTGCGAGAGATCGATGGCGATGAAGTCGTCTTCGGCGTGACGCGCGATCCATTCGCGATTCGTTGCGGACGGTCCGCAGAAGAACACGAGGTCGAGGTCGTCGAGCCCTTCCTTCGCAATGTCGGAGACGACCGCGGGCTCATCGGAGATGTCGGTCAGCGCGCCTTCGGCTTTGCCGGTGGCGTCGAGGAGTGCGATCTTCGCGAAGGGAAACGCGCGTTCGCGCAGGATGGTCTTGATTTCGTTCGCGACGAGGGTCGTCGGATTGATGATGCCGAGCCGGTAGCCGGCTGAGGATTTGGGATGCGCCATGCGGCGCGTTTTATCACGGCACCGGAGTTTCGGCGGTGGGCGAGTCCGGCGGCGGGAGGATCGGATCCTCGTGCGGCGGCTCCACCGATGACGGCGGCGTCGACGACGGGAAGGCGATCGACCAGAGCTTCACGAACGGTCCGGAGAAGAGGTAGCAGATCGCGCCGGCGAACCAGAATTCGCGCGGCCACTTGAAGGCGATGCCGAGGAGTGCGGCGAGGATGAGGAAGTAGATGAGGGAGCGCTCTTTCTGCAGAGCGAGCCCTTTCTGGCTGCGGTACTTGATCGGCGAGACCATCGCGAACGCGGTGGCGATCGTGAGGATCATGACGATCGTGGCGAAGCGGCGATCGGTGACCGGCGCGGGCGCGTAGAAGATCATCGACGCGAGGGTGAGCGCGCCGGCGGGACTCGGGAGTCCGACGAAGTAGCGGTAATCGGTCTTGCCGGTCTGCACGTTGAAGCGTGCGAGTCGCAGCGAGACCGCGGCGAGAAAGATGAAGGCGATGCCGCCGCCGAGTTTCTCGAACGAATGCAGGCCCCACGCGTAGACGAGCACCGCCGGTGCTGCGCCGAACGTGACGACGTCGGCGAGGGAGTCGTACTCCTTGCCGAACTCGGACGTCGCGTGAATCGCGCGGGCGACGAGGCCGTCGAACGTGTCGAAGACCGCGGCGAAGAGGAGAGAGAGGCAGGCCGTCTCGAAGAACGCGATGGCCGCGTCGCCGCGTCCGACCGACGTCGCCTCGATGGCGCGCGTGGCGTAGATGATTGCGCGAAACCCGAAGAACAGGTTGAGGATCGTCAGCGACGTCGGGATGACGTAGACGCCGCGGCGGAAGTTCGGTCGAACCGGTCTCAAAGGCATCGCGGGCGTGAGGTTCAGCGTCGGGATGTTATGCAAAGGGGGTTCCGTTTGGAACCCCCTCAGGCGGAAGGCAGGTTTGTTTTGTGGGCTATTGCTTCTCAGGCCACTGCATGATCGGTTTCGTAGGAGCGAATTCGTTCTGCCATCTGATCCTTCAAATGCAGCTTCCGCTTTTTCAACGTTTTCTCTTCGAACTCTTCGTCCGGTGATATCTCGTGTTTCGCCGTCAGCTCATTGAGCCGTTCTTCACATCGGTGATGCTCTTCGATCCACTCTTTGAACTCGGCGTCTTCACTGCTGAGAATCTGTTGAATGTCAGCGGTACGATTCGACATCGACTGTCCTCCTTCGAAGTACCTATCCGCACGCCGGATTCTAGCACCGGGGCGGTTGGCGGTTGGCAGTTGACGGTTGGCGGGGGGCCGCCGCCCGACCTCGGCTGAGAATGCGGTTCTCCCGCCAACTGCCAACCGCCAACCCACTACAATCCCGCCCCATGTCGCGTACCGCCGCGATCGCCGTGGCGATCGTTCTCCTCACCGTCGTTCTCTCGCCCATCCAGCGCGAGCTGTACGTCGGGGATGAGACGAAGTACAGCCAGGTCGTGCGCGAGATGCGCGCGGGGTCGTTCTTCCTGCCGACGCTCGAAGGGTCGCCGTTCACCCACAAGCCGCCTCTGCATTTCTGGATGATGGACCTGCTGACGTACGTCTTCGGGGTCTACTCGCTCTGGCCGTACGTCCTTCCTTCGCTGATCGCGTTCGCGCTGCTGCTCTACTTCATGAATCGCATCGGCGGTCCGGTCGCCGCATTCGTGACCGGCACATCGCTGATGCTGTGGGGCTCCGCGCAAACCGCCCGCATGGATGTCGCCTTCGCCGGTCTCCTCGCACTCGGCGCCTGGTGCATCTACAAG